>NZ_CEZFMW010000007.1:0-54579 GCF_982993085.1 Thalassobacter sp.
GTATCATTGCGGCACTTCTGATCTCTTTCACGATCTCATTGGATGAGTTCATTATCGCGTTTTTCCTGACGGGATCCGAGCCAACTTTGCCGGTCTACATCTGGTCGATGCTGCGGTTTCCACGGTTAATTCCGGTGGTGATGGCGCTTGGCACGATCCTTGTCGTGTTGTCAGTTTTGCTGCTGACACTGGCCGAAATTAGTCGCCGCCGAGGTCTGCGCCGGGCGGGTGTCAAAGACAAAGGGGGCTTTCTATGAGCCTGATCTCCATCGAAAATGTGCACAAGCACTATGGTGACTATCACGCGCTGCGCGACATCAACCTTGAGGTCGGGCAGGGTGAGTTCTTCTCACTTTTGGGGCCATCTGGCTGTGGGAAAACGACCCTGTTGCGGACCATCGCGGGATTTGAGGACGTGTCATCAGGGCAGGTTCGTATTGGCGGTGCCTCAATGATCGGAGTGTCTGCGAACCAGCGGCCCACCAATATGGTTTTCCAATCCTATGCGATTTTTCCCCATATGAGCGTGTCGGAAAACGTAGGTTTTGGCCTGCGGAAATCACCGCTTTCTAGTGCGCAAAAGGCAACGGCCGTTGGCGAAGCGCTTGAAATGGTTGGGCTAGAAGGTTTTGGGGCGCGTGCGGCTCATGCATTGTCCGGGGGGCAGCGGCAACGCGTGGCATTAGCGCGTGCCTTGATCCTAAAGCCCAAGGTTCTGCTGTTGGACGAGCCGCTGAGCGCGCTCGACAAAAAGATGCGTGAGCAGATGCAGTCTGAGCTGCGCCGGTTGCAGCGGCAGGTCGGTATTACCTTTATCCTTGTCACGCATGATCAAGAAGAAGCCCTGATCATGTCTGACCGGATTGCGGTGATGTTTGATGGCAAGATCGCGCAGCTGGATCCGCCGCAGCAGTTGTATACCCGACCTGCAAGCCGCCAAGTCGCAGAATTCATTGGAGTTATGACTTTTCTCCCCGGCAATCGGCGTGCGAACACCCTTGAGGTGGCTGGGCTAGGCCATGTGACGCTGTCGCCTGATCAGATCATCGGTGCCGAAGGTAACGTACGCGTTGGGTTGCGCCCCGAGAGCATGACAATCCTGTTTGATGAGACAGGGGCTGAGCCTGTAAGCCGGGTGGCCCAAGGTACGGTTGAGGACCTTGCTTACTACGGCGATATGACGATGTATGAGGTGCGCCTTGCGGGCGCGCCGCGGTCGGTGAACGTCTCAATGCGGAACTTGCCGGGACGGCCTGTTTTGGCCCGAGGGGATGCGGCGCGTGTCGTCTGGGATCCGGCGGCATTGATGGCCTTTGGTGCAGTATAGGCAAATGTCTGACATTTGATCCCGCAGTTTCAGGGCATGCAGAAAAAACCTAAGGCGGTGTGGTGTCACAGGATTGTTAACGAACCTAGCGTATTCCTGCGTGCATGTATAAATGAGCCACCGCCGGAGAGGAGACAACACCGTGCAGCCATCGTCCAAACACGTCGCGCGTGACATTTCCTATTCATTTTCGGCGCAAACCCGTCCGGGCCAGGCGTTCATCCGGTCAATGGAGAACGCGACAGGGCGTTTGCGGCTGATAAAACGGGCGGATGGGTATGAGCGTGAAGTCGGCGCAGGGCGCGACTTTTGGGAAGTGATGGTCGAGCGTTACGGCCTGACCCTTGAGTTGCTGGCGGGCTCGCTGGACAATATCCCCCGCGAAGGCCCACTGGTCGTAGTGGCCAATCATCCCTACGGTATTCTGGACGGATTAATGATGGGGCACATCCTGAGCGTGGTGCGTGGTGATTTCCGTATCTTGGCCAACCGCGTCTTTCGCAAAGCTGAGGAATTGAACGAAGTAATCTTGCCGGTCTCTTTTGATGAGACGAAAGCCGGCATTGCGCTGAACCTCGAAACGCGCCGCACGGCTCTCAACTATCTATCAGACGGTGGCGCGATTGGCGTGTTTCCGGGCGGCACGGTCAGCACGGCTAACAAGCCGTTTGGGCGTCCGCTAGACCCCAGTTGGCGCAGCTTTACCGCCAAGATGATTGCGAGATCTGATGCGCACGTGGTGCCAATCTATTTTGATGGGGCCAATTCACGGCTGTTCCAACTGGCGTCCCATCTGCACACAACACTGCGAATGGCGTTGCTGATCAAAGAATTCAAGTCGCGCGTCGATGCGCCAGTTCGCTTGGCCGTGGGGCAGCCTTTGACCCGTGATGCCCTCAATCCATACTTGCGCGATCCGCGCGGAATGATGGACTTTTTGCGCGCTGAGACTTACAAATTGTCATCCCGTCCGATTGATACATCGCACTACGGGTTCGAATTCACAGAAGTACATAAGCCCAAGTCAGGGCAAAAGAATGGGCACGGATGAGCATTGGGATTTTTGACAGCGGGCTAGGTGGGCTGACGGTTTGGAGCGCTGTGCGCAACCGTCTGCCTGATGTGCCGTTAACTTACTTTGGTGATAGCGCCCATGCACCCTACGGGGTGCGGGATGCCGATGATGTGCATCAATTGACAAAAGCTGCGGTTGAGCGGCTTTGGGACGATGGTTGCAATCTTGTGATCTTGGCCTGCAACACGGCATCCGCGGCCGCATTGCGCCGGATGCAAGAGGCAGGCGTGCCGGAAGGCAAGCGCGTGTTGGGGGTGTTTGTCCCGCTGATCGAAGCCATGACAGAGCGGGGCTGGGGCGATAACTCTCCCCCGCGCGAGGTTAACGTCAAACAGGTGGCGTTATTCGCAACGCCCGCCACCGTTGCCAGCCGCGCGTTTCAACGTGAATTGGCGTTTCGCGCCGTGGGCGTGGATGTTGAGGCGCAGGCCTGTGGCGGTGTCGTGGATGCGATCGAAGACGGCGATATGATTTTGGCCGAAGCGCTTGTGCGCAGCCATGTCGATGCACTCAAACGCAAAATGCCCAACCCCCAAGCCGCGATCTTGGGCTGCACGCATTACCCGCTGATGGAACACATCTTTCAGGATGCCTTGGGTTCCGATGTTAAGGTTTTCAGCCAAGCGGATATTGTTGCCGAAAGCCTGGCTGACTATCTTGAGCGGAAGCCAGACATGATCGGGCAGGGGCGTGCGGGCGTTATGCTGACGACCGGAGACCCGGACCGGGTGTCGCAACGGGCCACGCAGTTTCTGCGTGAACAGATGATTTTTGAAAAGGCGTAGACGATGCGTGGGCTGAAAAAACAACGTCGGATTCAGGTGGTCGCGATCCTGACCGTGGCTTTGATCGGGGCGACGGCCCTGATCGGCTACGCGATGCGCGACGGGATCAACTTTTTCCGCTCACCCTCGGAGGTGACAGAGGCGCCGCCTCCGCCCAACGAAGTGTTCCGAATCGGCGGTTTGGTCGAAGAAGGCACGCTGATACGCGGGCAGGGCAAAACGATTACGTTTTCTGTGACCGATACGAATGCGTCGATCAAGGTGGCCTATACTGGCGTCTTGCCCGATCTGTTCGGGGAAGGCGAAGGCATGGTCGGTACGGGCAGTTACGTGGATGGAGTGTTCCAAGCCACTGAAATCCTTGCCCGTCACGATGAGCAATATATGCCCGCCGAGGTTGTGGATGCGTTGAAAGAGCAGGGCGTCTATGTCGAACCCGGTTCTGAGAGCAATTCCTGAGCTGTTGCATCTCTTTTTAGTCGGCGTGCTGTTAACCAACTGTTAACTTGCTCCGCCGTTTCGTCCCTCCATTCGCAACCGAGTATGGAGGGCCAGCACCATGCAGTCGGTGCGCGCACTTGCAGAAGATATCATTCGCCGCGAAGGCGGCTACGTGAACGATCCCGATGATCCGGGCGGGGCTACGAACCATGGTGTGACGATCCACACCATGCGGCGCCTTGGGTTGGACCTAAACGGGGACGGCAAAATCAATCCCGCCGATGTACGGCGCCTGAGCCAAGATCAGGCGATTGAGATCTTTATCCAGCACTATTTTGACCGGCCACGCATCGCCGAGTTGCCGCGCGTTTTGCACGCCACAGTTTTTGACATGTACGTCAACGCGGGCAGTAACGCGGTGCGGATTCTTCAGCGATTGCTGAGGGATATGGGCTATGATTTGTCGCTTGATGGTGTGATCGGGCCACAAACCATTCGGGTCAGCCATATGGCTGTGCGCGAAGGTGGCGATCATCTGGGCGACGCCTATGGGATCGCACGGCGCAATTATTACTACCGAATTGCGGATCGTCGCCCCGCCAGTCGTAAGTTTGCCCGCAGACGAGACGGTGGCAAGGGCGGTTGGATACGGAGGGCAGAGGAATTCATCTCGGTCCGGTATCACCTTAGTCCGCAAGAACATGCCAAGCGTGTCGCGGGGTGGTGAGCGTTTAATGAGTATTTTGGGAACAAAGGAGGGTTGGGTATGAGTTTGATTGGCAAGATTTTTGGGGGCTCAGAGGCGGTGACGGCATTGGGGTCGACAGCGCAAGGGGTGGCCGAGGTGTTTACGCCGAATGCCACGCGCAAAATGGAATTGAACCATGAGGCGCAGCAAGCGGCGCTGTCCCAGCTAGAGACAGAGATGAAGACGATCCGGGACGACTGGTTCGATCGCTTTGTGAACGGGTTGAACCGGCTGCCGCGGCCTTTGTTGGCGTTGGGGACGTTGGGGTTGTTTGTCTATGCCATGACGGACCCGATTGCGTTTGCGCAGCGTATGGCCGGTTTGGCCTATATTCCCGATCCATTGTGGTGGCTTTTGGGGGCGATAGTTTCCTTCTATTTTGGGGCGCGTGAAATGCACTATTTTCGCAATCCATTGCGTGCGGGTGTCGCGGCTCACGAAACTGTTATTTCAGCGTGGAGAAATGCGAAAAAGTCATCAAAATCAAATGTTAAGCGGGTTGATCCAGAGGTTGAGCCGAACCCGGCCTTGAGCGCTTGGCAGGCAGGTCAAGAGGAAAGCCTCAGATCGCCCTGAAAGAGGCATTAGGGCTGTTGCCGCGGCCCTGTTCCCGGCCTAGTATTTGCGCATGATCGTAGAACTCGGACACTTCGCCCTTATCGCGGCTTTTGCAGTCGCCATTGCACAAACGGTTGTGCCCCTTGTTGGGGCGCACAAAGGCTGGTCGGATTGGATGGCGCTTGGGCGCCCGGCAGCAAGCCTGCAATTCTGGCTGGTTTTGTTCAGCTTTGGCGCGCTGACGTACGCCTTTGTGACGTCAGACTTTTCGCTTCAATTGGTGGTGATGAATTCACATACCGACAAACCGATGCTGTACAAAATCAGCGGCGTTTGGGGCAACCACGAAGGGTCTTTGCTTTTGTGGGTTGTGATCCTCGCGCTGTTTGGGGCGACTGCGGCTTGGTTCGGGAACCAGTTGCCTCCGACGTTGCGCGCGCGGGTTTTGGGGGTTCAGGGCTCTATCTCGGTCGCTTTTTTGGCGTTCATCCTGTTCACGTCGAACCCGTTCCTGCGCCTCGAATTCCCGCCCTTTAACGGCGAAGACTTAAATCCGTTGCTACAGGATCCCGGTTTGGCGTTTCACCCGCCCTTCCTATACTTGGGCTATGTGGGCCTGAGCATGGCGTATTCTTTTGCGGTTGCCGCCCTGTTGGAGGGCCGTGTTGATGCGGCTTGGGGCCGGTGGGTGCGGCCATGGACCTTGGCGGCTTGGCTGTTTCTGACCGTTGGCATCGCACTTGGGTCGTGGTGGGCGTATTATGAGTTGGGCTGGGGCGGCTTTTGGTTCTGGGACCCGGTTGAGAACGCATCGTTCATGCCATGGCTGATTGCGGCGGCTCTGCTGCACTCTGCAATCGTGGTGGAAAAGCGCGAGGCGCTGAAGTCGTGGACGATCCTGCTGGCGATCTTAGCGTTTGGGTTTTCCCTGATCGGGACATTTATCGTGCGCTCAGGCGTTTTGACGAGTGTTCACGCCTTTGCCAATGATCCCGAACGTGGTGTGTATATCCTCGGAATTTTGGTGTTTTTCACAGGTGGCGCTCTGCTGCTATTCGCCATCCGTGGCGGCGCGATGGAGGCCAAGGGCGTGTTCTCAACGGTTAGCCGAGAGAGCGCGTTGGTGTTCAACAATGTGCTGCTCGCGGTGTCTTGTTTTGTTGTCTTCATCGGAACGATGTGGCCGCTGATTGCGGAGATGGCGTTTGACCGAAAGCTGTCTGTCGGACCACCGTTCTTTAACGCAGCCTTCACACCCTTTGTCATAGGTTTGGCGGCGTTGTTGCCCTTGGGCGCGGTGTTGCCGTGGAAGCGGGCGGATGCCGTGCGTGCGATGAAGCCGCTGTGGTATGCCCTAGCTTTGGCCGTCTTCGTTGGCGCGTTGGTTTGGGCGATGCAAACCGGACGTTCTGCTGGTGCTCCACTGGGTGCGGGGTTGGGTGTTTGGCTCGTTGTCGGTGCAGGTGTGGATCTGTATCTGCGGACGGGGCAAAAAGGCTCTCTCTCGCAACGGTTTGGCCGGGTGGTTCGCTTGCCGCGTGCGGATTGGGGCAAAGCCGTCGCACATGCCGGCTTTGGGATCACGATCTTCGGTGTTGCAGGGCTGATGGCTTGGGAGCAGGAAGATATCCGTGTGCTTCAGGTTGGTGAAAGCCTTACGGTTGGTAAGTACGAAGTCGTGCTTGAGGATGTTTCCCGCGTTGAAGGCCCCAACTACCTGAGTACGATGGCACGCATGCACGTGTATGAGGAAGGCCGCGATATCGGCGTTCTGTTCCCCGAAAAGCGGATTTATCCAGTGGCCGCGATGCCGACCACCGAAGCCGGGATCGACAATGGCTTTTGGCGTGATGTCTATGCGGTGATCGGTGATCCACAGCAAGGCGGTGGCTGGGCTGTGCGCGTATACATCAAACCGTTCGCCAATTGGATTTGGGGTGGCGCGATTATCATGTCGCTAGGGGGCCTCCTGTCCCTGTCGGACCGTCGTTACCGCGTGGCCGCGGGCGCCCGGCGTCGTCGTGAGGCTGCAGCCCAAGGGGTGCCTGCCGAATGATCCGTGCCCTTATCTTGACACTGGCCCTGCTGACGGCAGGGCCGGTTTTTGCGGTTCAACCCGACGAAATTCTGGATGATCCCGTTCTAGAAGAGCGTGCACGCGATCTGTCGGCGAACATCCGATGCCTCGTCTGCCGGAACGAAAGCATTGACGAGAGCAACGCCGAATTGGCCCGTGACCTGCGGGTTTTGGTGCGTGAGCGCCTTGTGGCAGGCGATAGCGATCAGGATGTGATTGATTACCTTGTGGATCGTTACGGTGAATTCGTGCTGCTGACACCGCAGAAGACGGGCTCGAATTTCGTGCTTTGGTACGCGGGACCTGCCGTCTTTCTCCTCGCGCTTGTGGTTGCGATTGGATACTTGCGAGGGCGCCAAAACGCCAAAGAAGCCGCTGTCACGGGGTTGTCTCAGGCAGAGGAAGACCGGGTCAAAGCCCTGCTGAAGGACTGACGCAAGGTTTTGCTTTCCTAGCTGGTGCGGACCCGTCACGTTCATAAAAAATTGGGAGGCATCATGCAGTACGAAACCATTGATCTGACGATCCGTGACGGAGAGGCGGTCCTTGAACTGCGCCGCGCAGATGTAATGAACGCGCTCAACACCCAGATGCGGGCAGAGATCACACATGCTGTACGTGCTGCTGAGGCGGAGGCGAGAGTTCTGGTTCTGACTGGTGCGGGGCGTGCGTTTTGCTCTGGCCAAGATCTGGGGGACAAAGGGTCGGCTGCAAACCTGAACCTAGAGCGGACATTGCGCGATGAATATGAGCCTATGCTCATGGCGATTTACGAATGCAAAATCCCAACGATTTCGGCCGTAAATGGCGCGGCTGCGGGAGCGGGTGCAAACCTCGCGCTTGCTGCGGATGTGGTGATTGCTACGGAATCGGCGGTTTTCCTTCAAGCTTTTACCCGGATTGGTTTGATCCCGGACGCGGGGGGGACCTATTGGTTGCCACGCCAGATGGGTGCGGCCAAAGCAATGGGCGCGGCTATGTTCGCGGAGCCAATATCAGCCCGAGACGCAAGCGATTGGGGAATGATTTGGGAAGCGGTTCCAGATGAAACCTTTGACAGCCATTGGCGCGCGCGCGCGGCCCATTTGGCAAATGGTCCGACCGCGGCCTATGCAAATGTGAAGAAGGCTTTGCGTGGAAGTTATGATCATACGTTGTCCGAGCAGCTTCAAGTAGAAGCCCGGCTTCAGGGTGAGTGTGGGCGTACACGCGATTTTAAGGAAGGCGTTTTGGCCTTTTTGGAAAAGCGACCTGCGCGTTACGAGGGCCGGTAGAAAACTCTTTGAAAAGAGTTTTCGGGGCCGAAAAGTCTTCAAAAAGACTTTTTCGATGTCACGCGTCTGGTGCGACCAGTCCCAGTCCACGTAGGTAAATGCCGATCCCGGTTTCTAACAGGTCCTCGGGCGGAAAGGGTGTGTTTGCCCCCGGGGTACCACGCGCAAACAACTCTACGACGCCGTGGCTCATCGCCCAGATGTGTGCGGAAAACATCGCCGCGGGAGGGCGTTTTTCAACGGGGATGTTTTCGGACAGTGCGGCGGCGGCAGTTTCAAGCACCGCCTTGGAGCGTTTGACCGCAGCCGCCAGTTCAGCGGACGCGTGCAGTGATACACCGCTTTCGAACATGGCCATGTAGTGTCCGGGGTATTTGCGCGCAAAGGCGAGATAGGCACGGCCTGTCGCCTCAAACGCAGATAAGGCCGAAGGGCCGCCGGTGGAATAAGCGTATTCCATCAAGTCGCCAAAGATCATGTGTCCCTGGAGGGCGCATTCAGCGATGAGGTCCTCGCGGCCTTCAAAGTGACGATAAACGGCGGCAGGTGTGACGCCTGCACGTTTCGCGGCTTCCGACAGGGTAAAGCCGGTGGGGCCTTTCTCCTCGATCAGCTCAAGTGCTGCGTCCACAAGGGCTTGGCGCAGGTTGCCGTGGTGATATCCGCGCTTAGCCACCGGTGTGCCACACCTCTGGCCCGCCCGCGATCTGCGGGTCCAACGGCATCAGGTCTTTGTCGGGATATTCCAGTTGTAGAAGGATCGCGCGCAGAGCGTTCAGGCGAGCGCGTCGTTTGTCATCGGATCGAATGACGGTCCACGGTGTGCTGTCGGAATGAGTGCGTGCAAAAGTTTCTGATATTGCAGCGGTATAGGCATCCCAGCGGTTCAGTCCCTCTACGTCGATACGCGACAGCTTCCACTGCTTAAGTGGGTCGCCTTCGCGCGCAAGAAAACGGCGCAATTGCTCTGGCTGAGAAACGTTAAGCCACAGTTTCACCACCGTCACGCCGTCCTCGACCAATGTGTCTTCAAATCCTTGAACTTGGGCAAAGAAATGTGCCCTTTGTTCCGGGGTGCAAAAACCAAACACATGTTCGACCACCGCCCGATTGTACCAAGACCGATCGAACAGCACCATCTCACCCGCCGTTGGCAAGTGCTTGATGTAGCGTTGAAAATACCATTGGCCGGCTTCGTCTTCGGTCGGCTTTGATAGGGCCACGGTGCGCACCACACGGGGGTTCAGGTTTTGGCGGACCCGTTTGATGGTACCGCCTTTGCCTGCTGCATCGCGTCCTTCAAAGATGACGATAACGCGCTTGCCCTCGTTTTTGATCGCGGCTTGTGCACGGACCAACTGGATCTGGAGGTGCTGCATTTGTGCGTCATAACCCGCACGGCTCATCCGAGATTTATAGGGCCAATCGGCCGCGAGGATATCTTTGCGGCCCGCGGCTTTGATGGCTTGGCGCACAGGGGCGGGGGCATCGGTTTCGAAAAACGCGGTGATGGCACCGTCGAAGGGCAGGGTGGCGGGGTCGGTCATGTGAATTCCCTTTACTTTGCCCTTTATGGGCGCCTTGCGTGGTTAACGCAATCCGGCGCGGGCGGCGGCGCGCCCGATCGCATGGACCACCGCGTCGGGTGCGGCGTGATGGGGCATGTGCCCGATGCCCGGCAGAACGGTCAGGCGTGCGTCTGGGATTTGGTCGACCAATCTGGCGGAGTGGATATCAAGTGGCACTATGGTGTCGGCATCGCCGTGCAAGATCTCGGTCGGGACCGTGATGTGCCCATATCGCGGCACCATCGCCGCGATCAGCGGCTTGAGGGTATTAATCTGGCGCGCATTTGCCCGCAGCGAAATTGGGCGCAGCGAGAGGGGTGCACCGATCGCCTCGGTGTAGCCGGCGGGAACAGGATTGGGGGCAAAGATGGCCTCAACCGCCGCATCGACGCGGGCGCGCGGCGCGAACGCCGAAATTAGGGGCACTGTGGTGAACGCCCCAAGCCGTGAGCCGTTGATGCGGTATATCGCGTCCAGCGGCCCGGGCCAAACGTTGGACACTGCCGCCAGGGTCACCAAGCCCGATAGGGGTTGGTCCAAAGCCCACGCCAGGGCGACGGCGCCACCATAGCTTTGACCGACCACGATGGGTGCATCGGCCCCCAACTGTCGCGCGGCAGCGGCCAAAAGCTCTGCCTGCTCCGCCGGAGTATCAGAGGTGGTTGCGGTGATCTGTGCGTAGTGCGCCCGTGTGTGCCCGGTGTATCCAAGGCCGGGACGGTCCATCACGATAACGCGGTAGCTGTCTGCCAGTCGGTCAACCAGATCAAAGGTAAAATCGCGGGTGTTGCCTGATGCCCCGTGGATTAACACGACATCCGGCCCTGTGCCGCGAACCACTGCGTGAACTGGCACGCCGCCCACGTCGATTATCTGCCCCTCGGGCGGATAATCTGCCACGATGCGCATCATTCGATTGTCAAAGGTTTGATCCACGATCGCCCCGCATCCGGCCAAAAGCCCGGCCACTGCTCCAATTTTAACCGCTTTGCGCAGGCCGCTACCCTCCAATCATCTCCATGTCGTAGGGTGTGGTTTGATAAATTTGGTTCACCCAGTTTCCATATAGGAGATGCGCGTGGGATCGCCAGCGGTTGAGCGGCTCTTTGGTTGGGTCATCGCCGGGGTAATAGTTCTGCGGCACGTTGATCGGCTTGCCTGCCGCGATGTCGCGATCATACTCGCCCTTGAGCGTGCCACTGTCATACTCGAAGTGGTTGAAAATATACAACGATCTATGATCCACGTCCTCGACCAGACACGGGCCGCCATCGTCACTGTCCAGCAAAACGGGCAGGCCCGCGGCATAGATTTCGTCGCGCTTCATTTCGGTCCAGCGGCTTACCGGGATCACGCATTCGTCAGAGAAACCGCGCAAATAGGGCGAGGCGGGCGCAAGGTTGCGGTGCTTGAAACAGCCAAACTGCTTGTGATCCAGCAGGTGCTTTTGCACCCCGTGGAAATGGTTGATCATCGCCATGCCGCCCCAGCACACGCCCAGCGTGGTGTGCACATTGGTCTGGGTCCAATCCATCACCTCGGTCAGTTCGTCCCAGTAGGTGACCTGATCAAACGGCAAATGTTCAATCGGCGCGCCGGTGATGATCAGCCCATCAAACTTGTGCAGCTTGACGTCCTCAAACGGTTTGTAGAACGCCTCCATATGGGCGGGAGACGTGTTTTTTGAGAAATGCTCCGTCATCTTGATGAGCGTCAGATCAATTTGCAGCGGTGTGGCCCCGATCAGCCGGGCGAACTGCGTCTCGGTCTGAATTTTTTCCGGCATCAGGTTCAAGAGCCCGATCTGCAAGGGGCGGATGTCCTGACGCGTGGCGGCGGTGCTGTCCATAACCGAGACACCCTCGTTGCCGAGAACGTCAAAGGCGGGCAGGTCGAGGGGCAGGGTGATGGGCATATCGGCAAGTATCCTTTTGGATCGGATCGTTGATCTAGGCGCGCGCGGCCTGTTTGCCAAGGGCATCGGCCACAAGATCGGTCACGTCCTTGGCATCGCGGACCTGCGCCACGTCTGCCGCCTGCACTGTCAGGCCCCAATTGCGCGCCATGGCCGCATAGCGGGACTGACGGGCTTCGATCGCGCGGGCATAGGTAAAGCGGATGAAGGCGTCGGGGTTGACCTCGGCCTCGGTGCAATCGTGTTCGGTCAGATACTCGTGCCAAAGCTGGTCCAAAAACGCGGGCCTGTAGCACATCGGTTTGGGATCGGCTGAGAACCGTTTAACCAGCGTTTCGGTGTGGTCGGGGGTGCCCTCGATCCAGATCATCTGGGTGTGGTCATGCAGATGCGCAAGGATTTCGTCATTGGGGTCATCCGGGTCCACGACCTCACAAATCGACCCGCCTGTGTCGCAGACAAAGTGATCAAAACCATACAACTCAATCGCGCGCTCAATGAAATGGTGCGTGTCCAGCAGCGCGTTCCGCTCCGCCCGGTGGTGCAGTTCCTGCCGGTAGCAGTATTCTGCGTAGCTGAGCCCGCCTTTGTCCGGATCGCCGGGTTTGCCCAGATAGGTGGCCAGCGGCGCAAGGTTTTCAAAGGTGATGTTCGACCCGATATAAACGCTGTCGGAGCGCAAGAGGTCCCGCAGGAACGGGACCTTCATCGCCTCCCGCTTGAGGTTGTCGGCAATGAATTCGCCCATGTAGGCGGTGCCGATGCGATAATCGATCGAATAGTGAAACCAGCCGTCATCCGCATGGCGCAAGATGTTGCTTAGGTGGGTTTTTCCCAGCCCCGACATGCCAAAAAATAGGACCCGTTTGTTGGAGCTTTGGTGCCAAGCGGCGGGGGTATCATAGGTCATGGCGGGGTCTTTCGTTTGGTCTGCCCCTAGCTACGCGCGCGGGGACGGGCGCGCAAGCGTGTCATGACGCGCCCATCCAAGATCACCAACCCCAGCGCGAGTGCGGCAAAGCCCGCGTAGGCGTTGGGGGCCAGCGTTTCGGCCCGGATCCACGCGCCAAGCGTGATGGCGACGGGCGGCACCATCAACGTGCACAACATCAAGTTGCCGCTGCCAGCCATGCCCAACACCCTGAAATAGAGCATATAGGCAAAGGCGGTGGCAATCAGAGCGTAAAAGAGGATCGCGGCCCATGTGATCGGGTTTTGCGGGACAACCACGCCGTCAAAGACAAGCGCTGCGGGGATCATCACAAGGCTCGCGCCGCTCAGCATTCCCGCCGCCGCAACCAACGGCGACAGACCCGCCAGCCAGTGCCGCGCCCAGACGCCTGCCAGCGCATAGGATAGGGTGCCTGTGACCACCGCAAGCTGTGCCAAGCTGCGTAGGTCAAACTGCATCAAGGTGCCGAATCCAATGGCGGTGGCAACGCCCAAGAACCCGATGCCCACTCCGATCGTTTTGCGCGGGGTTAACCGTTCATCTACCATGAATATCGCCGCGACGAGCACGCCAAAGATGGCAGCGGTTGCATTGAGGATTGAGGTCAAACCGCTCTCAATATGCAACTGACCCCATGCCATGAGCGTAAAAGGGATCACGTTGTTAAGCACACCCATGCCCAGAAACCCAATCAGATGCCGCCGTGTGATCCCAAGGGGCGCGCGGCGGATGAGCGTCACCACCCACAGTGCAGCCGCCGCAATGGCGACACGGTATGCGACTGATGTGACAAAGGTGATTTCATCCAAT
This sequence comes from Thalassobacter sp., assembly GCF_982993085.1. Lineage (NCBI taxonomy): Bacteria > Pseudomonadati > Pseudomonadota > Alphaproteobacteria > Rhodobacterales > Roseobacteraceae > Thalassobacter > Thalassobacter sp. Next base: position 13,531 of record NZ_CEZFMW010000007.1, read on the forward strand.
GCGGTACGGATCGCCAGAAACGAGCCGCCCCAAATTGCCGAGAGCAGGATCAGTTCCGCCCATGCGCGCGGTGAGATGGTTTTTTGCGGTGTCATAGCAGCGCTCTAACAAGCGGGCGACATGGAGGCGACCCGGAAGTTGCGACAAACAAAAACGCCCCAGCGGTTGGCCGGGGCGTTTGGGATGGTTTCGTTGGGTGTGTTTAGAAGTTGATGCCCAGCCGCACGCCAACGCCGATGGCTTCGCCGTCGGTGAAGCTGATTGTATTTCCCGAAAGATCAAACTCGCGCTCACCCAATTTTGCATATGTGACGCCTGTCGTTAACGTCGTATTGCCCTGGGTGTACGTGGCCGCGAGGCCGATGCTCTGCGAGCCTGTGGTTGGAGCGAGCGCCGTGTTGCTCAAGAAATCGCCCTCGGATTCGAAGCCTAGAGTGACTGCTCCAGACCATGTTTCATCGAAGCGCCGGCCCAGACCTAGTGCGTAAGTTGTAGTATCTTTATCGAAATTGACGTATTGTCCGGCACCGGGTGTAGTTAAGTTGAAGCCGTCCCACTCAACATAGCGAACAGAACCAAACAACAATGTATCTGCGGCAACACCGGTTTGGAACTCAAGATTGAGGCTTGCTGGGGTTGTGACTGTAAATGCAGTGGTTGCGGCAATGGGCCCCCCACCTGTCAGAGTTACTTCTGATCCTGTCAGATCTTGTTCAATTTCAGAGTGATAGGTTAGAGCAACTCGCATAGCGATGTCAGGGCGCTCGTATGCGATACCAGCTATTGTGCCAAAGCGCATGTCACTATCGACATCAAGTAAACGAAATGCGCCGGCCACAGTGGTGTTTACTTTACCGCTTGCCATTTGGCCGCGGATCCCACCGTGAACGCTCCATGTGTCGTTAAACTTGTAGCGTAGAAGACCGGTCCAAGCTTGGCTTTCAATGTTTGCACCGGGTTGGATTCCGCCAAGTAGCGGACTTTGGATGGGCAATCCTGCGTAATTCACATTCGCACCAAACGGCTGATCGCCAATGATTGCAAAGCTGAGCTTGTCGTTAATGTCTAACTTGATAGCTGCGCTCCACGGCACGTAAGTGTCCAGCGGATCAGCGCCGGTGTTGGTACCGTCAGTCACACCAACCGAAGGCTCAACCGACCCGATACTAAACTGGAGCTAGCTGCCGGTCTCTCCACCGTCTTGGAACAGTGGCGCCAGAAATTGCCCGGAGCGGTCAATCCCACCCGCAAGAGCAGAGGTGGCGGTAGCGGTCGTGAGTAGAGCCGCAAGTGCGATGCGTTTCATAATATGTCTTTCTCCCAAGTTGCGCGCCGTGAGTTGGCGCAGCAGAGCTCCCCTGCTCTGGATCGTTGCTTATTAGTTGAGCTAAATTGAAACCGTCAAATGTTACCCAGCGTAAAAGGGCTCTTGGGCCTTTGTGGCAAGGGAACGGTGGCAAATATGCATCAACCTGAGGGTGTATGTTGGTTAACGCGCGGGGTTACTAGGTCCGCAAGCGTTTGAGCCGTTTTTCACCGCGCCCGGCTGTCAGGACGTTCATGTATCCGGCGGCAAAGATGATGACCCCGCCCGATAGCGCCCAGAGATCGAATGGTTCGGCGTAGAGCCAGATGCCAACAAATGCGATCACCGGCAGGCGCACAAAGTCGAACGGCATGACCACGGAGGCAGGGGCGCGCGACAGGGCTTGTGTCATGCAAAGATGCGCCAGCAATCCGGCCATCGCGATCAGGACCAGCCATGGCGCCACCGTTGCAGACGGCAGGGAAATATCGCCGTCAAAGCCCGCGCAGATCAGGCCAAAGACCGCTTGCATCAAGGTCATCCAAAACAGAATACAGGTCACGCTTTCGGTGCGGGTCAATTTGCGTGTGAACAGGGCCGAAACCGCAAAACCAATGGCGGCCAGCCCCGCGGCCACCAACCCCCACGACGGGGCGGCCTCCCACGGGCGGGCGACCAGAGCGACCCCGACCAGCCCAAGGCACACAACGCCCACGCGGTCCCACGTGATCCGCTCACCCAAGATGAGCGGCGCGAGCAGTACGACCCACAAAGGCGACGTGAATTCGAGAGCAAAAACCTGCATCAGCGGTACCATGGGGATGGCGAAAAACCACAGGTTTTGCCCCGTAAAGTGGCCGATATTGCGGATTGTGTGCAGACCCAGCGTGCGATGTGTGATCGTTTGGGTCGTTCCCAATAGCCGCGCACCCGCCAGAACAACGCAAATCCCCACCATGGACCGAAACAGCATAATCTCAAACGTATCAAGCTCATGGCTGACGGCGCGCCCGGCAACCGCCATTGAGGTAAACGAAACAATTGCCCCAAGCATCCAAAAGGCGGCTTGGGCTGTGGCGCCAAAAAGCGGGATATGGGTGCGTGCGCGGATCATGAAATGGGTGGATCACGCCGCGCGGGTCTGGTCAAGCATGCTCGGCGCTGGGGCGGTTTGATAAGACCAGTTTTCGGACTTCGGCAGGCCAGATGTGCCAAAATGTGTAAAAATTATCTGTCTGATGCGATCACGAATTGACGGAATCGCCCCGCGTGGGGGACAAGCGATGCGGGAGGCGTTATGCGCATAGACAACTTACAGTACTGCAATTGGTCCCAGACCGTCTTTGAACAGATGCATCAAGGCGGGCTGACGGGCGTTCACGTGACCGTCGCTTATCACGAGACGTTTCGCGAAACCGTCGCCAATCTGGAGCAATGGAACCGGTGGTTCGAACGCTTTCCCGAATTGATTTTTCCGGGCCGCACAGCCGAGGATCTCAAAACGGCTGAGGCTACGGGCCGCACGGCGATCTTTTTTGGGGCGCAAAACCCCAGTCCGATGGAGGATGACATCGGCCTGATCGAGATCCTGCATCAGCTTGGCCTGCGGTTTATGCAGCTGACCTACAATAACCAATCGTTGCTCGCGACGGGGTGCTACGAAGAGAATGACACCGGGCTGACGCGGATGGGCCGCCAGGTCGTGACCGAGATGAACCGAGTGGGCCTTGTGGTTGACATGAGCCATTCTGCTGATCGCTCGACGATTGAGGCGGCAGAACATTCGAGCCGCCCTATCGCGATCACGCATGCCAATCCAGGTTGGTGGCACGCCGCTCGTCGCAATAAATCCGACGCAGTTTTGGATGCGGTCTTGGGCCCCAAAGGGGATCACGGCGGGATGCTGGGGTTCTCGTTGTATCCGCATCACCTCAAGGGCGGCACAGAGTGCTCGCGCGCCGACTTTTGTGAGATGATCGCGCGGACTGCTGACCGGTACGGCACGCATTGCCTCGGGATCGGCTCAGACCTGTGCCAAGACCAACCCGATAGCATCGTGGAGTGGATGCGCGTTGGGCGTTGGACCAAGGAAATCGATTATGGTGAGGGGTCGGCCTCTGCACCGGGCTTCCCGCCGCAGCCCGATTGGTTCCGTGATAATCGCGATTTTCCCGGGCTGGCCGACGGTCTGGCTGCCGTTGGGTTTGACGCGGCTGAGGTCGCGGGCCTGATGGGCGGCAATTGGGCACGCTTCTATGAGACCAGTTTTGGGCCGGTGGATGGTTAAGCGCGCAGCCCCTCCGCTGGCCGACACGTTGTCCGGCCTACGTCCGCCAAGCAAGGTGATGCGGCTGGAGCGGATGGGGTGTTTTCATGCCTCGCCCCTGTCATTTATGCGCCAACTGACGGCACGCGCGGTGCGTGATGACTGGCAATTTTTCATGGCCGATTGGCAGGTCGATGCGCAAGGCGTGGGACATGCTGTTTTGCGAGCGCAGACGGGGGCACGGACCTATTCACTGGTGGCGTTTTTTCACGATTTACCGGATGAACTTCGCTCTGATCGTGTGATCGCGACGGCTTGGGATGCGACGTTTACCTTGTTTGACGGTGTGCCTGATGAGGCCGATCTGACGCGGCTTGCGGCGAATGTGCCGGTCCAAGAGGCGGGCCGCATCTCCGAAACTGAGCTGACGTTAAGCCGTGCCAACCGATCCGTCCGGTTGTGGGAAAAGGTGGTCAGTGCCCTTGCCAACGGGCAGCAGCCCGACACGGCGGAGCTAGGCGAAGTGGGCTATTTGATGCGCACGACGGCTGTCTATGGGTCCGGCAAATTCGGCGCGGCGGATTACGAGACGATCTCGACCCGCGCAGAAGTTGCGGCCCCGTTTCAGGCCGAGATGCTGACGGTCTATTTGATACGTTGGGCCGTGACGGAGTTGGTGCAACACATGGCCCGCGCCCGGGCAGCGGCACAGGGCACGCAGGCAGCCGCGCTTGATCCTGACATTGCACGGGGCTTGGGGATCGGCAATTCAACCGGCCTTGGTATGGCGCCGTTCTTGATGACGCATCCCAAATTGATCCATGCGTGGGTCAGTGCGCGTGAAAGCGCCTTGGCGTTGGTCCGGGCGCAACAGACCCCCGACCCAGAGGCGTGGGCGTTGGTTCTGACCCTTGCTCAGATCATGTCGGCAAAGGTCGCGACATGGCGCACCGATCACCCCCGTCAACAGGAGCGTGATGCTGGATTTAGCGATGATCTGGCGCGGATCATCACCCGATTGGAGGCGGGGGGCACCACTTGGGACACTCTGATCGATTGGGCCGAAACGGCACTGACGCTTGAGGGGCAAGAGTGGTTGGTGAGCGCGATACTTGAGCCCTATGCTGCGCATCTAGACGCGATTGCCGCCGAAATGTCGGTACCGACCGAGGCGCACCGGATTGATGGTCAGATGACTGTCGGCGCGCTAAAGGCGCTGATTGCGCTGCATTACTCTTGGGCCACTGAAATAGACTGGGATGCCGCAGAGGCGCAGGCGCGGGTCTGGTATACCTCAGCTGAGAAGCTTGAGCCGCGTTTGGGCGAGCGCGCTGAAGAGCCGGTTGAAGAGTATGAGCAACCGCTGGCACCCGGCCGCGACATCGCCAAGTTGCACGCGATTCTGTCCGCTTGGCCCGAGGATGCGCCAGTTGCCGAATTCGCCTTGGCCAACCCGGCCCTGCGGCACGCATTGCGCCGGGTGCAGATTATCGCCGCCCATCCGTTTGGTGAAATCCAAGACAATACGATTGCCGCACACATGATGCCGATTGATCTGTTGCGTGCCAAGCTTTCGTTCTTTGGGGCGCAGCGGTTTGATCCGCGCTCAGACCGGTGGGTGCGAATTTGTATGTTCGCGGGTGCGCCGCTCCCCCCTGATTTATCTGCGCAATCCGAATGCCGCTGGCCCTATTGGCAGGCCCCCTGGGAGGGGGCGTGAGCCTGACGCTGCGTGAGATGTCGCTCTCGGAGGCGGGTGCGCTGGCGTTCAAAGCCGCGCGCGGCGCGGGCATGGAGTGGGGCCTCGCGGAGGAGGCACGCGTAAGTGTGACGTGGGTGAACAGCCACGGTTTGCCGGGGCTGCCGGCTTTGTTATCCGTTTTGGAGGCGGGGCTGAAGCCCATGCAAGGTACGGTCAACGGCCCGGCGGATGTGGTTTGCCTGTCGGTGTTGCACGCTGGGGCGGCCCTGTCCGATCACGGACGCATACCGGCAGAGGGGCTGCATTTGCCTGCGGTCGTGGGGTCCTTGTTGATGGTGCCCTTTGTGGCGCATCTGTCTGGGGTTTATTCGATTGAATGGCGGACGCACGATGCCAGTGCGCAGGTCACTGTGCGCGGCGGTTCTGAGCCATGCCTTTGGTGCGCAGGGTCGCCCGCAACCCACGGGGCCGCACGCCTCTCGATTATGCCATTGGTAGATGCGCCTGCGGGGGCGCCCATCGCGCGCTCAACCCGCGCCTTTGTGCACATCGATCACCTAAAACGGCTGGAAGCTTTCGCCGCTGCCACCTATGCTCCCGCGACCGAGGCGTCGCGCGCACGTGGGGCCGGGGGTGCGGATTGATGGGTCGGGACCAAGCGCGAAAGCCCCTGATAATAAATAGTTTACCGAGGAATAGACCATGAGCGAGACCGAAAACCTATCACTGGCGGCCATCGAGGCATTGTCGTTTGACGCCCTACGCCGGGCGGGAGCATCCGACGCGCAAGCACGACCTCTAGCGCGTGACACGGCGGTGACCGAAGCGATGGGCGTGGCCTCGCACGGGTTGGCCTATATCCCGATTTACTCGGAGCATTTGCGCTGCGGCAAGGTGCTGGGGGAGGCAGTTCCATCGGTCGAAACTCCGCGTCCGGCAGCGGTCGTTGTGTCGGCTGGCAACGGGTTTGCTCATGCGGCCATCGATGCGGGCCTGCCGTTGGCAATGGAGGCGGCACGCAGCCAAGGGATCGCGATTTTGGCGATCCGCGATAGCTATAACTGCGGCGTCTTGGGGGTGCATGCCTTGCGGATTGCGCAATCTGGCTTGGTCGGCCTGTGCTTTACGAACGCCCCGGCCTCGATCGCGCCATCGGGCGGGGCGACGCCGGTTGTCGGGACAAACCCCATTGCCTTGGGCGCGCCCGATGGTGCCGGGGGTGCGAGCCTTTTGATCGACCAAAGTGCCAGTGCCATCGCAAAGTCCGAAGTCATGAAGCACGCGCGTGAGGGCAAGCCGATCCCCGAAGGCTGGGCATTGGATGCAGATGGGCAACCAACAACAGACCCGAATGTCGGTCTCAAGGGATCGATGGCGCCGGCGGGTGGCTACAAGGGGGTGGGTCTTGGGCTGATCGTTGAAACCTTTGCCGCCGCGTTGAGCGGGGCGGTTTTGGGCAAAGACGCAAGCCCGTTTTCGGGGCCTGTTGGTGGGCCACCTGCAACGGGTCAATGCTTTGTCCTGATCGACCCTGATGCCACCAGCGGCAGAGAATTTGCGGGGCGTATGGCGGCTTTGACCGATGCGATCACCGCACAGCCCGGCGCGCGTTTGCCTGGTGTGAACCGCCAGACCGCGATGGAGCGTGCCGCACAAAATGGTGTGGACGTGAGCGCGGCAATCTTGGAGCGCGTTCGCGCGATCTGAGTGTTTGAAACGACAACGCGCGGCTCAACGGCCGCGCGTGACTAGACTGCGATTAGATATGGTTTAGCCGCGCCACGTCCGGACATCGCCGCAATCCATGTGCACGAAGTTGGACCCATAGTAGCGGCCAACACCGCCTGCGCGGCATGATTGTGCAGCTTTTGCGACCTGAGCAACGCTGCGGCTGCTCAAACGAAGGTCAGCGGCCTGACCTTTCATGTGGAGCGAGTTGCGGGCAACCCCGCGGGATTTGGACCGAAGCCCGTTGTTCGTTTGCGGAGAGCGGTAGCCGGACAAAAGTGTATAAGCCTCGGTCGTACCGGTAAGGCGGTGGACGGCGGCCATGATGTCGATGGTGCGGTTATCGATTGCGATGGCCTCATTGCGGCGCCAATCGCGCATAAACCAATTCACCTCTTTGAGGGCGTCCCTAACGTAGTCCCCGTCAATCCAGTAGATGATGTCAATCTTTTCGCCGGTGCGCGGGTTGGAGGCGCGATACCGTCGGATATCGCCACTGCCGCGCAAAAAGCCCGCAGCCTGCGTGTATGTGGGCGCTGCCGTTACCAGTGTCGCGGCGAATGCCCCGAGTAAACCCCGGCGGGAAAAATCCGTGCTCATATCGTACCGTGCCTCTGTCTCTCGCTTACGTGCCGGTAGCCCGGCTATTTTTGCGCCTCATCCCCATGTGACGCTCACTCTATGACATGATTGAAATGAAGCTCAAAGCCGCATTGGGTCAAAAACGTCAAAAGTGCGCATAATTGGGCAAGTTTCCGCGCATTGATGTGACTGTGCCCCGGAAACGGGGCCAAAACGTGGCAAAGCGGGGCGCAAAAAGTAGGTTTCAGCGTGGCATATTCTGGCCACGAAGCAGGTGTAAAAGCAGAACATTGCGATAACGTGAATGGACATGCGATTTGTGTCGTTTATCCTATGTTAAATCCAAAGTGCGACATCGGTGTTGCGGGCAGGAGGTCGGAAAATGGCAGGTAAAACGGACATGATGCATGTGACGCGGCGCGCAGCGTTGGGGATGGCGATGGGCTCTGCGGTTAGCGTGGCCAGTCCTGCCAATGCTTTGGTGTCGGCTTTTACCCAGGCTATTGCCGAAAAATCTGCGCAAACACCTGCTTTGGCAGCGTTTTATCGCGCGCGCGATTTCGCACCATTGTGGATGGATGCGGCCGCTGATGACCGGCGGGCTGCATTTATGTGGGCGCTCGATACGGCGCTGGATCATGGTCTGCCGCGCGCCCGTTACGACGCGGCTGAGGTGCGGGCTGCATTTCGGGCGGCAAATAACCCCCGCGCGCAAGGCCTGCTAGAAGTCGCGCTGAGCGAGATGTTTGTGGCCTACGCCAGTGATGTATCCTGCGGCGTGACCGAACCGCACCAGATTGATCCGGGCCTTGTCCTGAAGAAGCCCAGCCGTGACCCGTTAGAAACGTTAACAGGCTTTGCGCGCGCGGATCCTCATCATTTTATCAAGGGCTTATGGCCGTCTTCTCCAACCTATGTCCGCCTATTGCGCGAAAAACTGCGGCTAGAAGCGGTGCGCGAAGCGGGCGGCTGGGGGCCTGACGTGCGCGCGCGCAAATTGGAACCGGGTGATACCGGGGATGCTGTGATTGCTTTGCGCAACCGGCTGGTCCGGATGGGGTACATGGACCGCTCTGTTGTGCGCAGTTTTGATCCCACACTGACTGCAGCCGTGCGCGCGTTTCAGCTTGATCACGGATTGACCCCGGACAGTACGGTTGGCCCAGCCACGCTCAAGGCGTTGAATGTTTCGGTTGAGGGGCGACTGGGCCAAATCCTTGTGGGGATGGAGCGGCAGCGTTGGATGAATAAGCCACTGGAAAAACGCCATATCCTCGTGAACCTCGCCGATTTTCACGCCCGTGTTATTGATGACGGGAAAGAGAGCTTTGATACGGTGGTTGTCGTGGGTGCAAATGACAAGGACCGCCGCACGCCAGAGTTTTCGGACCGGATGGAATACCTGGTCATCAATCCGACGTGGCACGTGCCGCGTTCCATCGCGACCAAGGAATACCTGCCGGTGCTGCAAGAAGGCGGGGCAAGCTACTTGCGCCTGTTCCAGAACGGTGCGGAAGTCAGTCGTGACGGCGTGGATTTTCTGGAATTCGACGCTGAAACGTTTCCCTTTGAGCTCAAACAGCCTCCGTCACCGGGGAATGCGTTGGGATTGGTTAAATTTATGTTCCCCAATCGGTGGAACATTTATCTGCACGATACGCCGTCAAAGTCGCTGTTTGGGCGCAATGTTCGGGCGTTTTCACATGGGTGTGTGCGGGTGCAGCGGCCATTTGAGCTGGCGCATCACCTTTTGGCACCACAAGAACGTGATCCGGTTGGCTTTTTCCAAGCTACCTTGGACACCGGAGAAGAGACATATGTCTATCTGGATCAACCCGTTGGGGTACACATTGTCTATTGGACATCGTGGGTGACACCAGAGGGGCGCGTGCAATTCCGCGATGACGTTTACGGTCGAGACCGTGCGGTGCTGGCGGCGCTTGAGGATGTGGGCGTGGGGTTGCGTGGCGACGTCAGCTAGACGTGGCGGCGATCCTGCGCGCGACGCTGGTCTTGCCCGCCGGGCACGGGTAGAAGGGCCAAAACGCCCCCGGGTCAGGAGATCGTCATGCCATTTACTATTGCCGAAATTGCGGCCTCTCTCGGCGCGGAGGCGGTAGGTGATACTGCAATTGCGATCAGTCGCGCGGCGGAGCCTGCATCGGCGGGTCCGGATGATCTGGCTTTGGCGATGTCGCCTGCATACGGGGAGCAGGTTCGGGCGGGGCACGCGCGGGCTGCGGTTCTTTGGCCCGGCGCAGATTGGCAGGACTTAGGCCTGGAGGCGGCGGTGTTCGTGCCGCGCGCGCGTGTTGCGATGGCCGGTATCACGACAGCTTTGGACGCGGGCCCCGAAATCGCCGCAGGTATTCATCCATCGGCAGTGATTGATGCCACCGCACAGATCGGCGCGGGGGCGGCCATAGGGCCGTTTGTGCATATCGGTCCGCGTGCCACAATCGGCTCAGGCGCCCGGATCGCGAGCCATGTCAGCATTGCGGAAGACGCCCAGATCGGAGCAGACGCATTGCTATGCCAAGGCGTGCGGATTGGCGCACGTTGCGTAATCGGGGCGCGTTTCATCGCGCAGCCCGGTGCGGTCATCGGTGGGGACGGGTTTTCCTTTGTAACACCCGAAGAATCCGGTGTTGAACGTAGCCGAAAAACCTTGGGCGATCAGGGGGATATCAAGCCGCAAAGCTGGACGCGAATTCATTCTCTCGGGGCTGTGTGGATCGGTGACGATGTCGAAGTGGGTGCAAACACCTGCATCGATCGCGGAACGATTGCGGACACGGTGATTGGCCATCGCACCAAGCTCGATAACCTTGTGCACATTGGACACAATAACCAGATCGGTGAGGATTGCCTGATCTGTGGGCAGGTCGGCATGGCGGGCAGTTCGCGCATTGGCAACCGGGTTGTGATGGCCGGACAAGTCGGCGTGAATGACAACATCACAGTGGGCGATGATGTGGTTGCTGGCGGCGCATCCAAGATTTTCACCAACGTGCCCCGCGGTCGCGTGATCCTTGGTTATCCGGCGGTCAAAATGGACAGCCACGTAGAGAGCTACAAGGCCATCCGTCGTCTGCCACGCATTGCCGCACAGGTCGCAGAGCTTCGGAAAACAGTGGCAAAACTGACTGGCAATGCGTAGATGACGCCTGACGGGTCGAAGAAGGAACGAGGCATGTCTGACAACGTTCAGGATCAGGTGATCGCGATCATCGCAGAACAGGCAATGCTTGAGGTTGAAGACGTATCGCTAACGGCCTCGCTTGAGGATCTAGGCATCGATAGCCTGGGTCTTGTCGAGAGCATCTTCGCTATTGAGGAAGCCTTTGATATCCAAGTGCCTTTCAATGCGAATGAGCCTGAAAAAAGCGAGTTCGACATTTCTTCTGTGGCGGCAATTGTTGCCGCGGTCGAAGGCTTGGTGAAGGCCCAATCGTGAAGCGCGTTGTCATCACCGGCGCGGGCACGATCTCGGCGCTGGGGGCATCGGTTCCCGAAACATGGGAGGCCATGCGCGAGGGTCGCTGCGGGATCGGCGCGCTGGATATCCGAGACGTGGAGCGTTTGTCGATCCGGATCGGTGGGCAGGTGACCGGCTATGACGCGCAGGCGCATTTTAACCGCCAGCAGATCTCTCTTTATGATCGGTATACGCAATTTGCGCTGCTGGCTGCGCGTGAGGCGATTGGCCAAGCCGGTCTAACGTTCACGGGTGACTTGGCCGCTAGCACCGGTGTCGTCCTTGGCACATCTGGTGGCGGGCTGACCACGCAGGATGAAAACTACCGCACGGTCTACGAAGAAGGCAAAAACCGGGTGCATCCGTTTGTCGTGCCAAAGCTGATGAACAATGCGGCAGCGGCGCACATTTCGATGGAGCACAACCTAAAGGGGCCAAGTTTCACGGTGGCAACGGCCTGCGCGTCGTCGAACCACGCGATGGGGCAGGCGTTCAATTTCATTCGCCACGGCATGGCGCAGGTGATGGTCACCGGTGGCTCGGAATCGATGCTGTGCTTTGGTGGGGTCAAAGCGTGGGAAGGTTTGCGGGTCATGTCGCGTGACGCCTGCCGTCCATTCTCGGCGAACCGCAACGGTATGGTTCAGGGCGAAGGCGCAGGAATTTTCGTGTTTGAGGACTATCACCACGCAAAGGCGCGCGGGGCAGAGATACTGGCGGAAGTCATTGGTGTCGCAATGAATTCTGATGCCTCTGACATTGTTATGCCCTCCAAGATCAGTGCGGAGCGGTGCATTGTTTCGGCCATGCGGGACGCGCAGATCGATCCGTCGGAGGTGGGCTATATCAATGCGCACGGCACGGGAACGGCGGCGAACGACAAGACGGAATGTGCGGCCGTGGCAGGGGCCTTGGGTGCGCATGCAGACAAGGTCATGATTTCAAGCACGAAATCAATGCACGGGCATCTGATCGGTGGCACGGGCGCTGTTGAACTGTTGGCTTGCATCATGGCGCTTCGCGAGGGGGTCATTGCCCCAACCATCAACTACGAAGAGCCCGACCCTGAATGTGCGCTGGATGTGGTGCCGAATGAAGCGCGTGAGGCTGACGTCTCGGTCGTGTTGTCCAACGCGTTCGCTTTTGGGGGGATGAACGCGGTGTTGGCGCTGCGCAAAGCGCCATAAGCCTTTATCAAAAAGGAAAAGGCCCCCGTGGGGACCTTTGCATCATGTTTGGCAAGGGTCGCCGAGGTCTGTCTATTGGCCTTCGGCCACGGCAATCGCCTGCATACCTGCAGTGAAACCAGAAAGCGACATGTTCATCACAACCAGTTGTTCGGGGGCAAGCGCGGGACGGACGCTGATCGTGGCGGTTGCGCCTGCGCGAAATTCAGCCATTTCAGCGGCGGTGAACCCCATGCGCGAGTAACAGCCCTGCGTGTCACAGAACGCGAAGGGATAGCGCCGCTCGGCACCGCCATCCACAGACAGTGTTACCTGTGATGTCAGCAGTGTTTGCAGCGGCGTCACCACGGTTGCACCGCCCTGAACTTGCCCGTCGCCGGCCACGTCAAAGAAGTTTACGTCTGCTGTGGGGTTGCCATTTGCGTCCGTCAACCGTTGGAACAATTGGCACGGCTCCACGTCAGTATCGGGGACACGGGCGCAGCGGACTGAGAACGCACCGTGAGTTTCACGCTCATATATTTGGGGGGCTTGGGCCGTAGCCGTTTGACCAAGAGGCAATTCCGGCGCCGTGGGTGCCACATCATCGGTGCTTTGAGCAAACACGGGGCCCACTGCGAGGGTGGCCAAACAGGCTGTGAGTGTCACGATACGGGTCATGCTCTTCCCTTTGGGGCTGTTTCATTGCGCCCGTGCTAGCATGGGGCGCTGGAAGTGTCAGGGGCAAATTTCTGCGTTGTGGGGCAGGGAATATTGCAGCCGGTGGGGTATCTTGGTCCTGCTGCAAATTAATTGACCAAACGTGAAAAAGGACCCGTGAGAAGGTCCTTTTCCAATCGTTTTTTATCTCCCCGTCGGACTGGCCGACTTGTTGTAAGCGGACGCTAGGGCAGCTTTGCAAGACCGTCAACAGGCAATTGTATGAAAAATGCGTGAGGAGAACGCGTCTTGGTCCGCGCAGTCGCGCACGCCCAAGATATAGTAAAAAAAGCCGCGCCATAGAGGCGCGGCCAGTCGACAGGGAGGAAAAATCCGATGTGGCCCCAATTTGGTTTCACATGGACAAGATGAGTTTTGCCAGACAATGATTAAGAAAACCCGAACAGGCGCAAACTATTTTTGATGAGGGTGCAGAAGCCCGACGAGAAGGATATTATTATGGATAACGGCAGTATTTTTGTCGGTGGCGGCGGGCCTGATTACGCCGATGCACAGGGGCTTTTGCTGAAATACGCGAACCGGCACGGGCTGATCGCGGGGGCGACCGGCACAGGTAAAACGGTAACGCTACAAATCCTAGCGGAGAGTTTTTCTGCCAATGGTGTGCCGGTATTTTTGTCCGATGTTAAGGGCGATCTGTCGGGGTTGGCGCGGGCTGGCACCCAAGACTTCAAGCTGCACGACGCGTTTACGTCACGCGCCGAAACGATCGGCTTTGCGGACTACGCCTATGGGGCCGCACCCGTCACGTTTTGGGATTTGTTTGGAGAAGAAGGCCACCCGGTCCGCACCACGGTTTCAGACATGGGGCCGCTTTTGCTGGCACGTCTGCTTGAGTTGACGGATGCCCAAGAAGGTGTGCTCAACATCGCGTTTCGCATGGCTGATGAAGAAGGCATGGCGCTTTTGGATTTGAAGGATCTACAAGCCTTGTTGGTGTTTGTGGGGGAAAGCCGTAAAGATTTGATGCTGCGCTATGGGAATATCTCAACAGCGTCCATCGGAGCCATCCAGCGGCGGCTTCTAGTGCTTGAGGGGCAGGGCGGTGATCTGTTGTTTGGCGAGCCTGCGTTAGAATTAGCCGACATTCTGCGCACGGATACTGATGGGCGGGGGCGTATTTCTGTGTTGGCTGGGGCGCGTTTGATGCAATCGCCGCGGCTTTATGCAACGTTTCTGCTGTGGCTCCTGTCCGAGCTGTTTGAGACCCTGCCAGAGGTGGGTGACCCGGACAAACCCAAGTTGGTGTTCTTTTTCGATGAGGCGCATCTGCTGTTTGATGACGCGCCCAAAGCCTTGGTGGATAAGGTCGAACAGGTGGCACGGCTGATCCGATCAAAGGGGGTCGGTGTCTATTTCGTCACTCAAAACCCCGAAGATGTGCCCGAAGACATCCTCGGCCAATTGGGCAATAGGGTGCAACATGCGCTGCGGGCCTTTACGGCCAAGGATCAGCAGGCTCTGCGCCGCGCGGCTCAAAATTACCGTGAAAACCCACGCTTTGACACCGAAGATGCCATCCGAGAGGTCGGCGTGGGTGAAGCTGTGACCTCGTTTCTAGAGCGAAAGGGCATTCCCGGCGTGGCAGAGCGGACGTTGATCCGGCCCCCCTCAACACAGCTTGGCCCCCTAACGGCGGCGCAGCGCGCGCAGGTGATTGCGACCTCGCCGGTGGCGGGCAAATACGAGACCCGGATTGACCGCGAGTCTGCCTTTGAAATCCTGCAAGCGCGGGCCAAAGCGGCGGCCCTTGAGGCTGAGGCGGCCGAGGCGCAAGAGGATGCCGCAGATGTGGCTGAACGTGAATTTCGATCTGCGCGGCGCTATACCGGTACAGGTGTCGGGCGCTCAACTTCTCGCACGCCCAAGAAACGGCGAGGGGATACCGCAGCCCAAGCCTTTGCCAAATCCATGGCGCGGTCACTGGGCACCCGGGCAGGTACAGCCATTGTGCGCGGTGTTCTGGGCGGATTGTTCAAGGGGCGCTAAGCCTTGGCGATTGATCCACGTCAATCGATGGAACAGGCGGATGGTAGGATGGTTCAAATCTGCCAAAGGTCCGCCATGATCGCCATCCGCTAGATCAAATTTATTCAAACTAGCGACGCAACCGGCTTGGCTGAGCTGCGAATGAGTGCGGTTGTCTAACGCAGCCCCTTGGGGCGTTTGGCGCAGGTTGGACAGACGCGTTGGTGCGAAATTGCGGCCATTCACGGCATTCGACTGGCGCGTGTTGACCAAACGATTTTCAGCAAAAGGAGAGTTGAAATGAAAGACTATGCAGCCATCAAAGACGGGTTCGATACAGGGTACGCCGATCTCAGCAAGGCAATTCCGGACACGGCAGCGGCTTTCGGCAAACTAATTGAGGAGGCCACGCGGGATGGCAACCTGAGCGTCAAAACCAAAGAGTTGATCGCCTTTGCCATCGCGATTGCCGTGCGCTGCGACGGCTGTATTGCACACCACGCGCAGGCCGTGTTGCATGCAGGCGCAACACGGCAGGAGGTCGCCGAGATGATTGGTGTGGCCGTACTGATGGGCGGTGGTCCGTCTGCCGTTTACGGGGTTGAGGCGCTGAAGGCCTTTGATGCGTTCAGTAACTAGCCGCGCGAGCGGGCATCAAGTGAGCAACAGCCCCACCGGGAGACCACGATGCGTGATAATGTGTCCAATTTGCTGGAGCGAATACGCGACCTTGAGCAAGAGCTAGAGGACGAATTTGCCCGTCGCCGGGCGGCGTTCAACTATACGATTGAACATGGCCGCGTGACTTTTGCACAAGACATGCGCGAACATCATCGCGCGCTGCGCCAAAAGCTGGGCAGTTACATAGCCCATGCACGTCCTCTTGTGGTTCTGACTGCGCCGGTGATCTATTCGGTGATCCTGCCCTTGGTTGTGCTGGACGTCTTTGTGACGCTCTATCAGGCGATCTGTTTTCCGATCTATGGCATCCCAAAGGTTCGCCGCCGTGACTATATCTCACTTGATCGCCGCCACCTTGGCTATTTGAACGGGCTTGAAAAACTGAACTGCGTCTATTGTGGCTACGGCAACGGATTGCTCGCCTACGCCCGCGAAATCGCCGCCCGAACCGAGCGTCATTGGTGCCCGATCAAACATGCGGCCAAGATGAAGGGCACCCACGGGCATTATTCCGAGTTTTTTGAATATGGGGATGCGGATGCCTTTCAACAGCGCAAGCCGCCACCAAATTGATGGGCGTCCAGCCAGGGGGGAGAGACTGGACGCCCGTGGCACGTACCGAAGGGGACACGTCGGTGCGCACGCAAGAATGGCGGGATGGTTGTGACGTCAAGCGGAATGACGCCTAGTTTGACTAGACGGGCATCGACTTTGCGGCCTTGGTCGCGCGTTTGGCGCCTTCGACGGTTTCTTCTACCGCTTCGACCTCATTCGTGACGGCGGCTGCGGCACAGCGCGTCATCATTTCCATGCAGTCCTTGGTGTCCTCTGCCAGCCGCTCCATCGAGTGTTTTTGCCAATCGGCTAAAATGCCCATCGCGGCCGTCGGATTGCCCATTGCCTCCTCTGACAGGCGTTTGCTGGTCTCAATCGCGGTGCGGGTGGCGGTATGTCTGCGCTTGAACCACGCTGAAGAAAACTCCTCAAACTCGCTCAAAAAGGTATCCTGCGCCTTCCAGAAATGTGTACTCTGTGCGCCCGCCGTTGGCAGAGCCGTGAGCGCGGAATTCGTGGATTTGGCGATCTCTTGCATGTCTTCGATCGTCTTTCTCAGGTCTAACATCTCATACTCCTTGGTGTGCGGTTGGCGGGCAGGGATGTGATCAACGGCGCGAACAATACGTCGAAAATGACCCCTCTGTTGCCAGTCTATGACAGTCCAGACGCGTCCCGCATTGATATTGCTCAATATGGGCGGAGTTAGATCTGCAATTGCGCGCGGCAGGCATCAGCGATGATCGCTTCTTCATCCGTGGGCAAAACAAGGACATCGATGGCGGAGTTGTTCGCGCTGATCTTGATATCGCCGCGCGCATTGGCATCGGGGTCTAGGTGCAGGCCCATCCAGTCAAGTTGCGCACAGATCGCGGTGCGAATGTGGGCCGAGTTTTCGCCGATCCCGGCGGTGAAAACCACCGCATCAAGCCCGCCAATCGTGGGGATTAGGCCAGCCAATGTACGGGCGGCCCGGCTGACAAACAGATCAATCGCCTCTTGGGCTTCTGGGGCGTGGCTGAGTTCGAGATCGTGCATGTTGTTGCTGATGCCAGATACCCCAAGCAGCCCTGATTTACGGTAAAGCAGTGTTTCAACATCAGCGGTGCTCAAGCCTTTGGATTGCATCAGATACAGGATCACCCCGGGATCAAGCGTGCCGCAGCGGCGCCCCATGACTAGCCCATCAAGGGCGGTGAAGCCCATAGTGGTGGCTTTGCTTTGACGGTTGTGCATCGCGCACATGCTGGCCCCATTCCCAAGGTGGGCCACAATGACACGACCCTTCGCGCGGGCGCCCAAATACTGGGGTAAGATGCCCGCGATATAGGCGTAAGATAGCCCATGAAACCCGTACCGCACGATGCCTTCTGCGGTTAGGTCACGGGGCAGGGCAAAGAGCGTTTGGACGCGGTCTTGGGTTCGGTGAAACGCCGTGTCGAAACACGCGATCTGAGGGATGTGCGGGTGCCACGCCGCCACGGCGCGGATTGCGGCTAGGTTGTGCGGTTTGTGCAGCGGAGCAAGTGCACAAAGTGCGTCTAGGTCTGCCATAACCTTCGACGTGATGCGCGTCGGCTCTGTATAGGTTGTGCCGCCATGTACGACCCGGTGGCCCACCATACGCAAAGGGTGCGCGCCGCGATGCTCCGCAAGCCAATCGAGCAACAGCGGGATCAGGTCTTCGTGGGTGTCGGTCGGGGTTAATGCGTGCAACGGCACGGGCGTGGTTAGCGGGCCATTCCTATCCTGCGCACGGAATGAGGGCGCCCGACCGATGCCGGCAACCTTGCCAGTGATCTTTGCGGGTGCGGCTGGCGCGTCGGCGTCAAATACCGCGAATTTCACGCTGGACGATCCGCAGTTAAGGGTCAGAATATCGCCGGTCATGACTGCTCATTCATGTGTGATTTTAGATGTTTGTCGCAGGGTAGCGCACGGCCTTTACTGCTGAAAGACATAGGTGCCGGGCGCATCGCATAGCGGTGGGTATCCTTGGTCCGCGGCACCTAAAGGGGGCGGCGTCTTTGGCTCACCCGATTGGGCATTCAGCCAATCGGTGAGGGCAGGCCACCACGATCCGTCCTTTGGCTCAGTTTGATCGCGCCAACGGTCCGGGTCGGCATAGGGGGTATGATCGGCCCGTGTTTCGATCCGGTAGTAGCGACGCGGATGCCCCGGTTCGGACACGATGCCCGCGTTGTGCCCCCCGTTTGTTAAGACAAAGGTCACATCTGTGTCCGACAGCAGGTTGAACTTATAGACGGAGTGCCAAGGCGCGACGTGGTCTCGCTCTGTCCCGACCACAAAGGTCGGCACGCGAATGTCCGACACTGTGACGGGTTGATCCCCCACATGATACCGACCCTCGGCCAGATCATTGTTCAAGAATAATTGCCGAAGGTACTCCGAATGCATGCGGTAGGGCATGCGGGTTCCGTCGGCGTTCCATGCCATTAGATCAATCATCGGGGCGCGTTCTCCCATCAGATAGTGATGGATCATGTAGGACCAGATGAGGTCATTGGATCTGAGCAATTGGAAGGCACCGGTCATCTGACTGCTATCCAAATAGCCTTGGTCCCACATCATGTCCTCAAGGAAGGTCAGCTGGCTGTCATTGATAAAGAGCTGCAATTCACCCGCTTCGGTAAAATCGATCTGTGTGGCCAAAAGCGTCAGGGACTTTAACGTATCGCGGCCATCGCGCGCCATCGCAGCTGCCGCAATCGTCAGAAGAGTGCCGCCCAAACAATAGCCAATCGCGTGTATTTTTTGCCCGTCGGTGATCCGCTGGACCGCCTTTAGTGCGGCTTCAATGCCAAGGGTGCGATAGTCTTCCATCCCAAGGTCACGGTCGCTTGCGTCGGGGTTTTTCCAAGAGATCATGAATACCGTGAACCCCTGATCCGTCAGGAACCGAACCAAGGAGTTTTCCTCGCTCAGGTCCAGTATGTAGTATTTCATGATCCATGCTGGCGTGATCAATATGGGTTCTGGTCGAACGGATTGGGTCGTGGGTGTGTATTGGATCAGCTCAATCAGTCGATTGCGGTAAACAACTTTTCCCGGCGTAGTGGCCATATTGCGGCCAACCTCAAAACCCTCTGCGCCTTTGGGTTTTTGCCCGGCATTCAGGCGTTGGGCGTCCTCAATCCAATTTTGCCAGCCGCGCACAAGGTTCAAGCCCCCTTCGCGTATCGTTTGCTGCAAAACGTCGGGGTTGGTCAGAATGAAATTGGAGGGGGACACCACATCCAACATCTGACGCGCGGCGAATTCCACAACGTTTTCGTGTTGCTTGGTGACGCCCTCGACCCCGGTTGTCGCATTATGCCACCATTGCTGGTTCAGCAAAAAGGATTGGTGGATCAAATTGAAAGGCCAATTTTGCCACGTCTCGCTGCGGAACCTGCGATCTTGCGGCAGGGGGGTGATGCAGGTTTTTTGGGTGTTTGGGGCCGCGGCACAAAACGCGGCATAGCTGGCCAGCCGCCATGCCTTTTTGCTGGCTTTTTCCATCAACTCCAGCCGTTTGCCGGGGGCCGCAGACAAGTGCAGCGCCCAATCAGAGTAGGCGGCCATTAATGCGATGGGCGACAACCCCGCGGTGACCTTGGCCAGCGCGGCCTTTAGGCCCTTGTCCAAGGCTTGCTCTAACGTGGTGTGGGAATGTGGCAAAGGTGCCGCGTTAGCGGTCATATTCAGGGCACGACCCTTGGGGGCGGCATTGTGGTTTGCCTGATCAAAGACAGAGCTGACATGCGCCATGTTGCGCCCTTTCATCACTGCGCAGACGGAAACGGTTCGCAGTTTGCACCCATGTATCGCAGCGGCTGACGCCTGCATTGATGTGCATCAATTGGGCGTCGCCAATCTCTGTCACGGTACGGGCTAACCCTTGGGGTGGGGGCGCGTGTTGTTTCGGCTGCACGTCGCCGCGTCGTTGACAGAAGGCAACACCATGACAAAGAGCCAATCGGCTGAGCCGCGATCCGAGGGACCGGATAGGACCAGCCAAGCAGATCAGCGAAAGACGACCGATGGTATCATCACGGCCATCCGAGGTGGCGTTGTCGATGTGGCGTTTGAGGGGGGTGTCCCGCGCATCTACGACTTGTTGTACGCAGGTGACGTGCCGCTTGAGGTCGCGTCACTGATCGGCGGCGGAATGGTTCGGGCCATGGCCATGGCTCCGGTGCGCGGTCTGGGGTTGGGGATGCGGGTACGGGCGAGTGGCGGCCCCATCAAAGTGCCGGTGGGTGAGGCAGTCTTGGGGCGTATGTTGAACGTGTTTGGCGCGCCGATTGATGGCCACCCCGCGCCACATGCGACGATCACACGGGCGATCCATCAAGCACCCCCACCGCTCAGCGAGCGCGTCGTTCACGCCGCGTTTCTAGAAACCGGGATCAAGGCGATTGACCTGTTGTCCCCGATTGAACGCGGGGGCAAGACGGGGCTTTTTGGAGGGGCTGGTGTCGGCAAAACCGTTCTGATCACTGAGCTGATCAACAACACAGTCCAGCACCACCAAGGCGTCAGTCTGTTTTGCGGCATTGGCGAACGTTCCCGCGAGGCCGAAGAGCTTTACCGCGAAATGGGGGCCGCGGGCGTGCGCGAAAAGACCGTCATGCTCTTTGGCCAGATGAATGAGGTGCCCGGTGTTCGGTTTTTGATTGGCAACACCGCCTTGACCATGGCCGAGTTTTTTCGTGACGACAAAGGCCAAGATGTCCTGCTGTTGATCGATAACATCTTTCGCTTTGTTCAGGCGGGCTCAGAGGTGTCCGGCCTGATGGGGCGGATGCCGTCGCGGGTGGGATATCAGCCGACACTGGCCACCGAATTGGCAGCCTTGCAGGAGCGGATCACGTCAACCAAATCTGGGGCGATTACCTCGATCCAAGCGGTCTATGTACCGGCGGATGATTTCACCGATCCGGCGGCGGCGCATATCTTTTCGCACCTGTCGGCCTCGGTGGTTTTGTCGCGCAAACGGGCAAGCGAGGGATTGTACCCTGCGGTTGATCCACTTGCTTCGGCTTCGGTGATGTTGACGCCAGCGGTGGTGGGGCAGCGGCATTATGATATCGCGCGCGCGGTGCGTAGCACTCTGGCCGAATATGAGGAACTACGCGACATCATCGCAATGCTGGGCCTAGAGGAGCTGTCCTCTGCCGATCGGCTGACCGTGGAACGCGCCCGCCGGCTAGAGCGATTTTTGACCCAGCCGTTTGTCACGACCGAAGGGTTTAGCGGCATGGCGGGCAAATCCGTGCCCATCGCTGCAACCCTTGATGGGTGCGAAACAATCCTGACGCAAACCGAATTCGCGTTGCCCGAGAGCGCGTATTACATGATCGGCGGCTTGGATGACGCGTGCGCCCCGCAGGAGGCATCGGCGTGAGCATGGCCACCGACATGCAGGTGATCCTGCGCCTGCCAACCCGCACTTTGTTTGAAGGGCGTGCGCAGCGCCTTAGGGCTGTTGGACCCACGGGCGCGTTCGGGATGTTGCCCAATCATGTGGATTTCGTGACTGCCCTGGTGCCGTCTGTTCTGACGTTACAAGCCGTTGACGGCCGTGAAAGGTTCTTTGGCCTCGACGAAGGCGTGCTGTTGAAAAAGGGGCATGTCGTCACGATGAGCGCGTTGCGCGGCGTTTCGGGGGACGATCTGCTGAGCCTGCAAAAAACCGTCGAAACCACCTTTGTCCAGATGGACGAAGAGGAGCGTCAGGCCCGCGCCGCGCTATCGCGGTTAGAGGCGGATATGGTCCGACGGTTTGCCGATTTGCACAGGCCGCAGCCATGACCCCAAGCCCCGACAAACCGAGTCGCGACATCGTCGGATCAGCCCGACGCATGAAATCCGCACGCGATCACCCAAGCGCCAGCCCGCTTCGCGGCATCGGAACATTCGGGATGATCGGCTGGTCGATCGCGGTGCCGACGGTGGGCGGCGCATTCCTAGGCCTGTGGTTGGATCGGGTGGCCCCACAGGGGTTTTCATGGACGATTGCGTTGATCTTGGGCGGGGTCGTCATCGGCGCGTTTATTGCGGCGGCTTGGGTCAACAAAGAAGGGGGACGATGATGGGACATGTGGATTGGAGCCTACTGGCTTTTGGGGGCTTGGTGGGGTTCCTGGTTGGTGGCTTGTTCTTTGCGGGGCTCGCGGTTGGCGTGCGTCGGGCGATGCTGAGTGTGCACGCGCTGGCTATCTTTTCGATCAGCGCCGTGTTGCGGATTGCGGCCTGCGTGGGCGCGGCTTGGCTTGTTCTGATGCAGCTTGGACTGTGGGGGTTCGCAGGTTTTGGCATAGGCTTTGTGCTGAGCCGCCGGGTGGCCACATATATGGTCGGGGGCCGCGTGGCCGCAAAAGGTGCACCATGACGCTATCGCCCGATGAAATCACCATGTTCACCCTCTGGGGGGTGCCAATCAATGCCACGCTTTTCTTTACGTGGATCGTGATGGCGGTGCTGACCGGCGCGTCCATGTTGATCACGCGAAACTTGCGCCCGGATGTCCCGCCGAACCGCTGGCGCACGGCACTAGAAGTAGTCGTTCAAGGCATCCAGACCCAAATCGCCGAGATCGCGCAAGCGCCCTCAAGACACCTTTTGTCCTTTGTGGGGACGCTGTTTTTGTTCGTTGCAGGATCCAACCTTTTGCTGGTGATCCCGGGGTTCCGACCACCGACATCTTCGCTGTCCACGACGACTGCGCTGGCGCTATCGGTTCTGGTGGCGGTGCCGCTGTTTGGCATCAGCAGCCGAGGGGTTGGGGGCTATTTGCGCAGCTATCTGCGGCCGTCACCAGTGATGCTGCCGTTCAACATCATTGCCGAAGCCTCACGCGGTATTTCGCTCGCGATCCGGCTTTATGGCAACATCATGAGCGGCGCGGTCATCGCGGCCATTCTGCTCAGCGTGGCACCGTTCTTTTTTCCGGTTGTGATGGACCTTTTGGGGCTGCTGACGGGCATCATCCAAGCTTACATCTTTGCGATATTGGCCACGGTCTACATTTCCAGCGCGACGGCGCCGCAAACCCAATCTTCACCACAAAAGGACGCGAAATGACTGACCTTGCGATCATCGCCGCTATTTCCATTTTCACCGCCGGGTTGACGGTGTCATTCGGGGCAATTGGCCCCGCCTTGGGTGAGGGGCGGGCGGCGTCCCAAGCGCTAAGCGCGATTGCCCAGCAACCTGATGCGGCCTCTGACTTGACGCGGACGCTGTTTGTCAGCCTTGCGATGATCGAGTCGACTGCGATTTATTGCTTTGTGGTTGCGATGATTTTGATCTTTGCCAACCCGTTCTGGAACGCGGCCCTCGCGGTGGCGCAAACGACGGCGGGCGGGTGAAATCATGTCCATCGACTGGATCACAGTCACGGCTCAGATCGCCAATTTCCTCGTGCTGGTGTGGCTGCTCAAACGGTTTTTGTACCGCCCGATCCTAGATGGGATCGATGCGCGCGAAGCGGAAATTACCGAGCGGATGGATGCCGCGACCCGTGCCAAGGAGGACGCCGCCGCCGTGCAAGCAACTTTTGAGGTTAAGCGTGATGCCCTGCAATCCGAACACGCCAAGATGGCTGAGGCTATCCGGCATCAGGCCCAGCAGGAGCGTGACGCACTACTGGCCGAGGCACACCAGCGTATCGACCGAGAGCGCGCCGCGTGGCAGGCCCACCAAGACGCTGAGGCTCATAGCTTTGCGGTCAAACTACAACGCGCGGGTGGCCAGGCCCTGTTAGAGATGACGCGCAAGGCATTGGGCGATTTGGCCGGAACCAGTCTTGAGGCGCAGATGGCTGCACATATGGGCTCAGAGCTTGCGGCGATGAAGGACGATGTCCTCCATGCGGCAGGGGAGCCAACAGAAGCGATTGTCACCAGCAGCACGACACTGCCTGACGCAGCACAAGATGCATTTCGGACCGCGTTGGCGCAGCATTTCCCTCAGACCAAAGCGCGCTTTGTAACGGACCCGACACAGGCCCCGGGCGTAGCGGTGCAACTGGGTGGCGCGCAAATCGTTTGGACCGTCGATAGTTATATTGAGGGCTTGGGCGCGGCCTTTGGCGAACAACTGAGCCGGGGCCATGACGCTCATTTGGGGGCGGTATGAACGCCTCGCTCCGCCCGCAACCGATTGAGCCTCAAGCGGTGCTTGATCTGCTACTGCGCAGCCCGTCGCCCGCACCGCTGCTGAGCGAAGTGGGCACCGT
The DNA here is from genome assembly GCF_982993085.1 of Thalassobacter sp. Classification (NCBI taxonomy): domain Bacteria; kingdom Pseudomonadati; phylum Pseudomonadota; class Alphaproteobacteria; order Rhodobacterales; family Roseobacteraceae; genus Thalassobacter; species Thalassobacter sp. The sequence continues at coordinate 37,949 of NZ_CEZFMW010000007.1, forward strand.
CACACAGGTGGGTGACGGCATCGCTAGCGTGATCGGGTTGGAACGTGCATTGGCCGATGAAGTGCTTGAATTCGCATGTGGGCTTAGCGGCATCGTTTTGGACCTAGAGCCGGGGCGCTTGGGTGTTGTGGTTCTGGGGCCTTCAGATCAGATCACGATTGGCGAGGCTGTCAAACGCACCCGCAAGGTTGTCAGCACCCGGGTGGGGCCGGGGCTTTTGGGGCGGGTTGTGGACCCTTTGGGTATCCCGCGCGACGGGCTTGGTGCGGTGAAATACGCGGCCCTGTATCCGGTTGAGTCTGAGGCGCCCGCCATCCGAGACCGCCACGCCATCACACGCCCCTTGGCCACGGGGATCAAGGCGATTGACGCGGCCGTACCTGTCGGATTGGGGCAGCGGCAGTTGGTGATTGGTGACCGGCAAACCGGCAAAACATCCCTATGCGTCGATGCGATGCTGAACCAAGCCCAAAGCGACGTGATCTGCATCTATTGCGCGGTGGGACAGCGGGGCGATGTCGTGGCCAAGGTGATCGGGGCTCTGCGCGCGGCAGACATGTTGGGGCGCGTCATCGTAATGGCCGCCGGGGACGAGGACGCCACGGGGCTGGCCTATATCGCCCCTTACAGCGCCATGGCGATGGCCGAGTATTTCTCACGGCAGGGGCGAGACGTGTTGATCGTTTTTGACGATCTCACACACCATGCGCGCAGCTACCGAGAGTTGTCGCTTCTGTTACGCCGCCCTCCGGGCCGTGAGGCTTTTCCCGGAGATATTTTCTATATCCATGCCCGTCTTTTGGAGCGCGCGGGTCAATTCGCCGATGCGGTGGGGGGCGGATCCATCACGGCGTTGGGGGTTGTTGAAACACAGGCTGAAAACCTGTCTGCCTATATTCCGACCAACCTGATTTCGATCACTGATGGACAAATATACCTATCCCCCCGTTTGGTCCGCAAAAACCAGTTTCCGGCCGTGGATTTAGGCAAGTCCGTCAGTCGTGTGGGCGGCAAGGCACAGACAGCGGCGTTTCGACGGGTGGCGGGCAACCTGCGTGTGACGCTTTCACAGTTTGAAGAGCTTGAGGATTTTGCGCGCTTTGGCACCCGGTTGGATGACGCGACGCGGGCGCGTCTGACGCGTGGGGCGGCGGTACGTGGTGCCTTGCGACAGGCTGAGCGGAACCCGATGCCGGCGATCTCTCAACTCGTGATCCTGACAGCGGCGCAGGCTGGTGTGTTTGACGATCTCACTGAGGCGGCCCTGCGCGCGACTATGGACCAGATAAACGATGTGGCCCCCGATGCATTGCCTGAGATTGCCCAGAAGATCGCGCAGGGCACTGAATTGGACGACGATGCCCAAGCGGAAATGTGTGCGTTGGCCCAACACGCTTGCGTAGCGGTAAAAGGGGGCCAAGATGTCCCACTCGCTTGAGACGTTGACCCGACATATGGCCGGGATGGAGAGCATTCATAGCGTGGTCCACACCATGAAAACGCTCTCGTTCCTGAATGCTGCCCCCTTTGAGCAGGCCGCACGCGCTGTTCAGGATTATCACCAGACGGTTTTGGATAGCCTGCATGCGTTTTTCGTGGCGACTGGTGGGGCGGAACTGCCGAATGAGCCTTTGGGGCGGCGTCATATCGTGGTGTTTGGCTCGGACCATGGGCTGTGCGGCACCTATAATGAGGCTATAGCGGTCCATATCGCAAAGGACCTTGATGGGATTGCGGCTGAGGCTCGTCAAATTGACTGTGTTGGCGCGCAAATGGCGGATGTGTTGCGCGATCGGAGGCTGGGGCCTGGGCACGTGTTTCTACCCGCCGCGTCGGTTGATGGCTTGGCGCGGTTGGCAAACCTTTTGACGCAACACATTGAAACGGCGCAAAACTCCAGTAGCTCACGAGGCAGTTCGGTTGAACTTGCATACGTGTCACGGGCCGCGGATGGCACGCAACGACCTAGTGTCGTGCCGCTTCTGCCGCTGAGCAATGCTTTGGTGTCTGAGCTTAGCGGCAGACCGTGGCAGTCCCGCGCGCGGCCCTCTTTCGCGATGCCACCTGACGCCCTGTTTCGGGCGCTAATCCGGGCGCATGTTTTCGCAAGCCTCGTCCGTGCTGCGGCTGAGGCGATGTTGGCAGAGAACGCCGCGCGTCTTGCGTTGATGCAGCAAGCAGAGCGCTCCGTTGAGGAGCGATTGGAGGCGCTGAAATCTCAGGCAAACACCCTGCGCCAAGATGAGATCACTACGGAATTGTTGGATGTCATCGTCGGGTTCGAAGCGCTTGGGGCGTCGGAGCGCAAAAGGCGACGCAGGGCTGCAAAGGCACCCATTTCACCAGATTTTTCAACAGAAAGGACACAACCATGAAACGCATTGCAGCCCTCGTCTTGGTGTTTGCCATACTCGGCCTTAGCGGGTGCACCGACCCGGATCATTACCCTATATCTGGCCAAGAGTGCGGCCCGGATGATCCGGTAAAAGATCTCAGCCCAAGCGACTGCTTGCCGCCGGTTTGATCTCGCTCGCAACCGTGTGATGCTGGGATCGTTCGCTATGTGGGGTGTGCTCGCCTTTGTGGGGGTGGGCTTGTTCGTTTTGTGCGGTTGGCGAATGTTGGATCATCGCGCCGACCGCGCAGAGATGGCGCGGCTGTTCGCATGCCAACCCAAAGACCCGGACCGGTTCACCGCCGCAATGGTCGCCGATTTGCCAGATCCCGCGCGCCGGTATTTTACCTACGCGATCGCCGAGGGCACGCCTTTGTTCAAGGTCGCGGTCCTTGAAATGCAGGGCCGGTTTTCTCTCGGCTCCAAGGCCTCGCCCAACTATCAAACGATGTCCGCGTCCCAAGTCTTGGCCGCGCCAGAGGGTTTCGTTTGGAAGATGGTGTGCGGCTCAGGCCTCGGGCGCATGTCAGGATCAGACAGTGCTGGGTGGACGCGATTTTGGCTCGGGGGGATAGTCCCTGTCGCGCGGTTCGGTGGGACGTTGAACCACCGGCGCGCGGCCTTCGGACGCTATATGGCTGAGGCGCTATTTTGGACGCCGGGGGCCTATTTGCAAATGCAAAACGTGCTGTGGGAGGGTGTGAGTGACACCACTTTTCGCGTGTCGATACAATATGGCGGCCTAGAGCAAAGCGTTGAAGTCACGGTTGAAACGGACGGCTGCCCAAGCAAAGTTGTGTTTCCGCGCTGGAGCAATGCCAACCCAGAGGGTGTTTATCGGGTGCAACCGTTCGGCGCGTATTTGTCGACGTTTCAAACCTTTGACGGCTTTCGCCTGCCCACCCGTGTTGAAGCCGGAAACCATTTTGGCACAGAAGACTATTTTCCGTTCTACATCGCAGAAGTGACGTCGGTCCGCTTTCCAAGCGCGTCTGCGGGATGAGTGGCAAAGGTGCTGGAGAAGAGGTCATATCATGTGATCCATATTTTCCTGCAAATGCATCTACTCACGGGATCGTCATCGGTTCTGTCATAAAACTGTGCGGCTGAATGATTATGTGATGCCGTGAAGTGGCTCAATACGGATCAAAAGATGCATTGTTATAGCCAAACTGCTCCCCGGTGGGCGACTGTGCAAGATCACGCGCTGGACCAATCGTCGGCTGATTTTCGCCGTATTTACAATGGATTTGATCGATCATTGATTGAAAGCAAGTTCAACGGCACTGCGACGATGTATCGAAAGTTTTTGATCTAAATTTATTTGAATGCAGGATGTTACAAATGGAAAAGCTCATCGATATCCCAAGACAGCCGGACTACGCTGCCCAAACTATATGCCAACCGAGGTTGGTTAGCGTGGGAGATCTTCCAGAGCAGCTGCGCAAGGATCTGGCTGCATTGGGCCCATCGCCTATGCGAACGCTTGCGGCGTTTGTGGACCTCGGCCTGTCGGACGCAGAAATCGCGCGTTATTTTGACCTGTCGGCGGCGTCAGTCACTAAGCTATGCGCTATTTGGCAGCTGCGCTAGAAACTGTGCTCATTTCACGGTGAGCACCATTTGCTCTGCGTAGTGGAGCACTTTTTGCGACACGCTGCCCAAGACGGCCCCACGAACGGCACCCAGCCCCCGCGACCCGAGCACAATCATATCGGCACCCATATTTTCTGCGGCCTCAATGATCTCGTCGGCGAAATCGCCTGAGAGGACTGCCGTTTCACCGACGGTGGCCCCCAAACTTGTGGCCGTGGCTTTTGCGAAATCGAGCAGGAGATCCCCAATCACTGAGATAACGCGCGCCGATTGTCCGCCAGTTCGCATGCCTAGCAGATCATAGGGGCGGCCGGTCACGGTGGTTTCGCTTGGGGGCAGGGCCTTTTGCGCTTGGGCCACAAGGTGTTCCACCTCAGCCATGCGGACCAATTCCTTGCTGGGCCGCCCATGCATGAGGACGTGAACGATGCAAAGCTCTGCCTTCATTTTCGATGATAATTCTGCCGCCACGCGCAGGGCGCGGCGACCCGTGTCTGAGCCATCATAGGCCAACAGAATTTTTTCAATCATGGTGCCGCTTTCGTCAGAAAAAGATAGAATTGCGGCCTCGCCCCAACAGGAAAAGCCGCGATTGTGTTATTTTCCGTGGGCCACTTTGATCTTTTTACTACCGGCCACAGTTTCGGGCGGTTTGGGGATTGTCACGGTCAAGATACCGTCTTTGACTACTGCCTCGACGGTGTCTGCGTCGATCACAAAGGGCAGGGTCATCATGCGTTGAAATGCGCCTGACATCCGCTCAATCCGATGAAAATGGCGACCCTTTTCGTCACTTTCTTCGTCTTTCTCGGATTTCTTTTCGCCTTTGATAATGATGCGATCCCCGGCGATGGACACGTCAACATCTGCCTCTGTCATGCCGGGTAATTCGGCGGTGACGCAAAATTCGGCATCGGTTTCGCTGACATTGGATCGCACGTTCATCTCAGTCGCGCCGTTGAAAAAGCCGTTGCCAAAATCATCAAACAGGCTGTCCACTTCTTTGCGCAGCGCGACCAAGGGGTGGTCGTCGTCTTTGCGGTGGCGGATCCAGTTTGTGGGGAGGTAATCTTGATAAGACATTGTGTGCTCCTTAAGGATTGTAAGGTACTTTGGGAAAGTATCAGGCGGCTGATTTCGCGGTTTGATTTTCGTCAATTCCTTAAAGGCCGGCGGTGCGCTAGATGCCGTTTGCTCGATCATAATCAGCGGCTCGGGCGACCTCGCGCGAACTGTCCGCGAGCCACCTTCAAACCGGTGTTGTTCATTTGCGTGACAACACCGTTGAACCCACCCCCCAAATTGGGCTTAAAGCATCCCAACGCCGACGCAGGCCCCCTCGAAAACGCGGAGCGCACCAGTGCCCACAAGCCCAACACCCCAGATCGGCCAAAGCAGCAAACTGTCCGTCGCCCCGATGATGGACTGGACCGACCGGCATTGTCGGGCGTTCCATCGGATTTTGTCGCAAGAAGCGTTGCTATACACCGAGATGGTCACCGCACCCGCGCTGGTGCGTGGTGGGGCGTTGCATCTTTTGCGGTTTGACGCCTCTGAACACCCGGTTGCGGTGCAACTTGGCGGCTCCGACCCGGTGGAACTGGCTGCCGCTACGCGTTTGTGTGTTGAGGCCGGTTATGCGGAGGTGAACTTGAACGTTGGCTGCCCTTCTGATCGGGTGCAGTCGGGCAGTTTCGGCGCCATCCTAATGGAAAGCCCGGGCCTTGTGGCCGAGTGCGTCTTGGCCATGCGGGCAGCGGCAGGGGATGTGCCTGTCACGGTCAAATGTCGGATCGGCGTTGATGATCAAGAGGTTGAAAATACTCTGCCCGAATTTTTGTCGCGCATTGTGGCTGCCGGGTGTGAACGCGTGACGATCCATGCCCGCAAAGCATGGCTTCAGGGTCTTTCGCCCAAGGAAAACCGCGATATCCCACCGCTCAATTACGACCTCGTGCGTGAGATGAAGATGCTGTTTTCGCACCTTGATATCTCGGTCAATGGGGGCATCGGGTCGTTGGATGAGGCGCTGGCGTTCATCAACGGCGGGCTGGACGGTGCGATGATCGGGCGCGCGGCGTATCATGAACCCTACGCCATTCTTTCGCAGGTCGATCAGCGGGTGTTTGGCAAAGACCGCCCCGTGATTTCGCGTCATGACGCAGCACTCGCGATGGTCCCGCATATCGAAGCGCATCTGGCCGAGGGTGGAAAATTGGGTCAGGTTACGCGGCATATGTTGGGTCTGTTTACGGGTCAGCCGGGCGCGCGCACATGGCGGCGGACGCTGTCCGAGGGGGCCGCTCAGCCGAGCGCCGGAGTAGAGGTGTTGCACGCGGCACTGGCTCATGTCATGCCGCAGACGACCTCCTAAGCATCGGAAATCACTGTGCCAGATATTTCAATTCTGCTCCCCTTTGTGGGGTTTCTCTTGGTCGTTGGGGCCTTTGCGGGTGTTTTGGCTGGATTGTTGGGTGTTGGGGGCGGCATCGTCTTGGTGCCTGCGTTTTACTTTGTGTTTCAACAGCTTGAATACACCGGTCCGCAGTTGATGCAGGTGTGCGTGGCCACGTCGCTCGCGACCATCATCGTAACATCGGTGCGGTCCGTGCGAGCGCACCACGGCAAGGGCGCGGTCGATTGGCAGATATTGCGCACCTGGGCCCCCGGGATCGTCGCGGGCGCGGCCACAAGTGTGCTGGTGGCCAATCAACTCCGCTCAGACACGATGGTGGTGATCTTTGCCTGCCTTGCGCTGAGCGTTGCGGCCTATATGGGGCTGTCCAAAGACCACTGGCGGCTGGCGAAAGCGATGCCACAGGGCGCGCGCCGTGTGGCAATGTCCGTCGGCGTTGGTTTCCTGAGCGTCCTGATGGGGATCGGCGGGGGCGGCATTGCGGTGCCGCTGATGAAGCTGCATGGCCGCCCAATCCACAGCGCAGTTGGGACAGCGGCGGGCTTTGGCTTGCTGATTGCGGTGCCCGGCGCGATTGGTTTCTTGCTTAGCCCGACGAGCGTTGGTGCCCCCCCCGGAACTGTGGGTTTGGTGAACCTCCCGGCTTTTGCGATCATCGTGGCGATGACCACGATCACCACGCCAATTGGCGTCAATCTTGCGCATCGGTTAAACCCGAACGTGCTAAAACGCGTGTTCGCGGTGTTTCTGTTTTTGGTGGCGCTGAACATGATCCGCAAAGCAATCATGGGATGACTGGCGCGTTGTTCGAAAGCCGAGGCTGGGCGATTTTTGATCCAGAACCAGCGGTTGAGGCATGGTGTGCGGCAGCAGACATTCGCGCCGGGGCCGTAATGCGCGACCCACGCCGTTCACGCGAAAACCTGCGCCATGGACGGACGTGGTTTGTGGGTGTGGATGTGATGGGCTGCGCGCCGTCTGGTGCGATGCCCGGCGGACCCAAACTGGGCGGCGCTGGCATTGAGTTTGCAGCCACCCAAATGTCAGACGATTGGAGCGGGGATTGGGGGCGCGGGCAATTGTCAGTTGCCTATCCCGGCTATCCGCGCCGCGATCCACAGGAAAGCGTGGCCAACCATCGATTCAGGGCGATGCGTGACGGCGCCCATCTGGATGGTTTGCTTCCCGTTGGGCCAATGCGGCGGCGAAAGTTCATGGAACCTCATGGGGTTATCGTTGGAATTGCTCTTGATGACAGTCGCGGGGGGCGCAGCCCTCTCGTGGTGTGGGAGGGCAGCCATCTTCGCTTGCTGGATATGATGCGGACAGCCCTGCGCGATGTCCCGGAACCGCAAATGTCTGACATTGATTTAACGGATATTTACGCAACCACGCGCAAGGCGTGTTTTGCGGAATGTCCACGCGTTGAGCTAGGGGTCAAGCCGGGGCAGATGATTGTTCTGCACCGCGCACTTTTGCACGGCATCGCACCTTGGGGCAGCCCCACGGCACAGCCACGCCGCGCGGTCTATTTCCGTCCAGAACTACCGACGATCACAGATTGGCTTGCCTAAAGCTGGGGTGCCTGCCGCCCGGTGCGCCCGCCGCGCCGCCCTTTGGGCTGTGGCTCACGGGTTGGTAGTTCGGCCATGATGGCTTGGCGTACATCGGGCGCCATGCTGGACCACGCACCGATTTCATCAATGGACCGCGAACAGCCGATGCATAGACGTGTCTCGGGGTGGACAACGCAGACCTGCACACAAGGGCTTTCGATCTCGGCGCGACGCCAGACGGGCGGGGTGTCGGTCATTGTTCAAGTGTTCCTTAGATTGCGCAGACGATCCAACGCCCCTTGCAAGATAAACCCAGCGGCGACGTGATCAATGACCTCTGCGCGACGTTTGCGCGACGTATCCGCCTTTAGCAAGGCGCGTTCGGCTGCCACGGTACTCAGCCGTTCGTCCCAAAAGGTGATCGGCAGGGGGCAGCGGGCGGATAGGTTGCGTGCAAAGGCGCGGGTGGATTGCGCCCGTGGCCCTTCGGATCCGTCCATATTGCGGGGCATTCCTAGCACGATCCCACCCAACGCGCGCTTTGCGATGATCGCGTCCAGCTTGTCCACGTCTAGGCCGAACTTCTTGCGCTTGATCGTTTCCAATGGCGTGGCGATCGACAAAAGACTGTCCGAGACCGCGACGCCAATGGTTACCGTGCCCAAATCCAACCCCGCGATTGCGGTGAATGGGGGCAGGGCGGTGGCGAATTCCTCTAGCGTTTCAAAGACGCTCATCCCGGGTTCACCCCTGCCTGGTCTGCAGCGTGGTTTAAGATATCAAGCGCGCCTTGATCGCCCTCAAATACCAAGATCGCCTCGGAATAGACGCCAAAGGCTGCATCCGTATTGCCCAACACACCCAGCGATGTGATCAGCCGCGCCCATTCTTCGGGCGGCCCCCCTTCGGAGCCAAGACGTTCTGCCAGCCCTTGCACCATGCCTTGGATCATCTGGATACGGTCCTGCATCGACATTTCGCCCGCCGCTTCGATATCGTCAGAACTAGGGCCGCGGAGGCCGCCTGTTCCGGTCACGGGTTCATCGGCGCGCGGGATCGGCAGTTGATCAAGGGGTGTCGCATCGCCCGCAAGCGCCGAGACATCCTCGATCTGAAGCAAGATAGGCTCAAGCCATGGGGCGTCTGCCGTGCTGTCGGCGAGCAGGCGGCGCCATGTGGGCCAAGCCAAATCGTAGCGGCCGGCCTGCACATACATCAGGCCGGTGTAATAGCGCGCGGTGCCGTTGCGTGGGTCGCGACCCAGCGCGTTTTGCAACACGGCCTCTGCCTCGGGTGAGACATAGCCACCAGCCGCAAGGATCATCAGTTCGGCCAACGTCGCGACCTCGCTTGCGGGGGCGTCATTCACACCAAGAATTTCGATCACGCGCTGCTGCGCGGTGTAGGCGGCGACCATATTGCCAAGGCCCGCCTCATTGCGCACCAACAACCGGTGGCCGCGCAGATCATCGGGGCGCTGCTGCAATATTGCGCGCAACTGGGTCATCAGTTCAGAGACGTCTTCGGCGTCGATCTGCGGGGCAGGGCGCGAGGTCACTTGTTCCTCGGCCAGTGCTTGGCTGGGGCGGCTGGCGCGCGCATCTTCAAGCTGTGCGATCCGGGTCTTAAGCGGCAGGTCAGGATATCCCGGCGCACCAATTTGCAGATAGGTGACAACTGTAATGCCAATGACAATCACGGCAGCCAAAGTGATCGCTACGCTGCGGGGGCCCACGCCGTGGCCGAGCCCGGTGTTGCGGTCGGCCTCTAGCAAACGACGCGAAATCTCTAGCCGGGTGCGTTCTGCGGCATCTGCCGTAAGTACGCCGCGCGCAACGTCTTTCTCGACCTCACGCAGCTGATCACGGTAAACTTCCACATCTTGCGCGGCGCCGCTTTGCTCTGCATCGGCGCCAAAGACCGTCCGCGCCAAAAGCCCCACGACCACAAGCAAGGTCGCCCCAGCAACCAGCCAAAAAATCATTCCTACACTCCCGTCGGTTTCATTAGATTTAGTATGCACGGGGCTTGGGCAAAACCCCCAAAGTTGCGGCAAAACGGACGTGTTTTTCGGCAATGTCGCAATTGACGATTTAAGAGACGCCTGCGCGCGGCTTGAAGATTGTTTTGCGAGAGATACCCTCATCCAAGACTGACCCGGGAGCCCTGTGCGCATGAAACGCTATTCTGCCTTTGCTATTGCCCGTGAGGCCGCGAATTACCACCAAGGGTGGGAACGCGCGTGGGCCAAACGCGCGCTTAAAAAACGCTATGATGCTATTATCATAGGGGCTGGTGGCCACGGGCTGGCCAGCGCTTATTACCTTGGCAAAAACCATGGCATCACGAATGTGGCCGTGTTGGAAAAAGGTTGGTTGGGGGGCGGCAATACGGGCCGCAATACCACGATCATCCGGTCCAACTATTTGCAGGATCCATCCGCGGCGATCTATGAAAAAGCGCGATCGCTATATGAAACGCTGTCGCAGGACCTGAATTATAACGTGATGTTCAGCCCGCGCGGGGTCATCATGCTGGCGCAGACCCACCACGAGGTGCGCGGCTATCAACGCACGGCTCATGCCAATGCCCTGCAAGGGGTCAAGACCGAATGGATCGGGCCGGAGCGTGTCAAACAGCTGTGTCCGATCATGAATATCGAGGGGCCGCGTTATCCTGTTTTGGGCGGCTTGTGGCAGGCCCGTGGCGGAACTGCGCGGCACGATGCTGTGGCTTGGGGCTATGCGCGGGCGTGTTCGGACATGGGGATGGATATCATCCAGCAGTGCGAAGTGACGGGTGTGACCTCTGAGGGGGGCAAGGTGACGGGCGTGCAAACATCGCTTGGTGACATTGGCTGTAACTCGCTTGGGATCGTCGTGGCGGGTCATTCGAGCCATGTCGCCGAAATGGCGGGCTTCCGCCTGCCAATCGAAAGCGTCGCCTTGCAAGCCCTTGTTTCTGAACCGATCAAGCCCTGCATGGATGTGGTCGTTATGGCCAACACCGTCCACGGCTACATGAGCCAATCTGACAAAGGTGAGATGGTGATCGGTGGCGGCACCGACGGCTATAACAACTACACGCAGCGCGGCTCGTTCCACCATATTGAGGAAACCGTACGTGCCTTGATCGAAACCTTCCCGATGATTTCGCGGCTCAAGATGTTGCGCCAGTGGGGTGGGATTGTGGATGTCACGGGGGATCGGTCTCCGATCCTTTCTAAAACACCGCTAGAGGGATGCTACATCAACTGCGGCTGGGGCACCGGCGGGTTCAAGGCGATCCCGGGTTCGGGCTTTGGGTTCGCGGAATTAATGGCCAAGGGCTATTCGCCACTCACGGCCGAATTCGGGATGGAGCGTTTCCGCGAAGGCCGTTTCATCGACGAAAGCGTTGCGGCTGGGGTGGCACACTGATGATTGCTACATCCCGCCCGGTCCCGTCCAATTCTTGCGCCCATCGACCAATCACTAAAAAAGGGATGCACCCATGCTAACCCTCAAATGCCCCTACTGCGGCGTCCAAGCCTGTGAGACAGAATTGTCCCCCGGCTATGAAGCGCACCTCAAACGCTTTGGCCCTGGCTCCAGCGATGACGACTTTGAGACGTATCTGTTCACGCGCCCCAACGTCAAAGGCGTCCATTTCGAGCGGTGGCGTCATGCCTATGGTTGCGGGAAATGGTTCCTCGCGGCGCGCTGTACCACGACATTAGAAGTGTTTGGCACCTATTCGGCCCAAGTACCTGCACCTCCGGCCGAGATCATCGACGCCATCAAATCCAAACGCCCCGACTGGAGCCCAGAGACATGAGCTTTCGTCTGCCAAGCGGCGGTCGCCTGATCGACCGCACGTCCGAACTAAAATTCACCTTCAACGGGCGCATCATGCGCGGGTTTGCGGGTGACACACTGGCCTCCGCGCTGCTTGCGCGCGATCAGATGCTGATGGGGCGCTCGTTCAAATACCACCGTCCACGCGGCGTTGTCGCCAGCGGGGCCGAAGAGCCGAACGCGCTGATGAACATCGGTGAAGGTGGCCGGTTCGAGCCGAACCAACGCGCCACCACGGCAGAGCTGTTCGACGGTATGGCTGCGCGCAGCCAAAACCATTGGCCGAGCCTTGAGTTCGACGTCGGCGCGATCAATGCTAAGTTTGCGCGGTTCTTGCCCGCTGGCTTTTACTACAAAACGTTCCTCTACCCACGCCACTTCTGGAAGTACGTGTTTGAGCCGATCATCCGCCAGTCGGCGGGTTTGGGCGCGGCGCCCAAAGAAGCCGATGCCGACACCTATGAGCATTTTTATGCGTTCTGTGACGTGTTGATTGTGGGCGGTGGTGTCGCAGGCCTGATGGCTGCTCGGGATGCCGCAGCCGAAGGGAAACGGGTCATCGTGCTGGAGCAGAATGGTCACTGGGGCGGTCGCGCGCCAGTGGACGGCGCTGTGGTCGAGGGCAAACCTGCGGATGAGTGGATCAGCACTACGTTGCAGGGCCTTGAAAACAATGAAAACGTCACGCTGCGCGATCGGTGCATGGGCGCGGGCGTCTACGATCACGGCTATGTTTTGGGGTATGAGCGGATCACTGATCACGCACCTGCCAGCGACGTGCCGCGCCACCGTTTGTGGCGGATCCGCGCGGGCCACGTTGTAACAGCTACGGGTGCGCTGGAACGTCCGCTCAGCTTTGCGGGCAACGACCTGCCGGGTGTGATGCTGGCCTCTGCGGTCCGGGATTACGTGGTGAACCATGCGGTTGCCCCGGGCAAACGGACCGTGGTTGTGACCAATAATGATGATGCCTACCGCACCGCTGAGGTGATGCTAAACGCTGGCCTGACGGTGCCAGCGATCATCGATGCACGGTCTAGCGTGGATGATACCCTTATTAGTAAGTTCAAGGGTTTGGGGGTTGAGGTTAAAGTTGGCTCTGCGATTGCCAAGGTAAAAGGCAAAGACCGCGTCACGGGTGTTGCCGTTTGCGCCCAAGACAGCGACGGAAGCGCGAGCACGGTTATCGACTGTGATGCGGTGGCCATGTCCGGCGGCTGGTCCCCGGTGGTGCACCTATGGTCCCACTGTGGGGGCAAACTGACGTGGGATGAAGGTCAGGCGATGTTCCGGCCCGACCCCAACCGACCGCCCACCAACCAAACGGGCGAAGGCTTTGTGTCGGTCGTCGGTTGGGCCAACGGTGAGATCGACCAAGGTGACATCGCCCCGGTCTGGATCATGCCCCAAGGTGCCTCGATCGCGACGCGCAACAAGATGTGGCTCGATTTTCAGAATGACGTCAAAGTGTCGGACGTTCAATTGGCCGCACAAGAAGGCTTTGAAAGCGTTGAACACGCCAAGCGCTATACCACCCTCGGGATGGCCACAGATCAAGGTAAGTTGAGCAATATCAACGGCCTTGCCGTCTTGGCTGATGCACTGGATACAGGCATCCCGCAGGTGGGTACGACCACGTTCCGTCCACCTTATACACCCATTTCGATGGGCGCGATTGCGGGCGAAGCACGGGGTGAAATTTTCCAACCGCTGCGCCGGACGCCGATGCATGGCTGGCACGAAAAGAATGGCGCACACTGGGAACCTGTTGGTCATTGGCGGAGGCCCTATTGCTTCCAACAGCCGGGCGAAAGCGTTGAGGCCGCGGTAAACCGTGAGATCACGAACACCCGCAGTAGCCTTGGCCTGCTTGATGCCTCGACCTTGGGTAAGATCGTGGTCAAGGGGCCTGATGCGGGCAAATTCCTCGACATGCTCTATACGAACATGATGTCGAACCTGAAGCCGGGCAAATGTCGCTACGGGCTTATGTGCTCGGAAAACGGGTTCTTGATGGATGACGGCGTGGTCGCGCGCATCGATGAAGACACGTGGCTGTGCCACACAACCACTGGCGGTGCCGATCGCATCCATGCGTGGATGGAGGATTGGCTTCAGTGCGAGTGGTGGGATTGGAAGGTTTGGACCCTGAACCTGACGGAGCAGTTCGCGCAGGTCGCCGTTGTTGGGCCGAACGCGCGCACGATGCTGGAAACGCTGGGCGGCATGGATCTGAGCGCGAAGGCGCTGCCCTTCATGGGCTGGGCCGATGGTAAGATCGGTGACTTTAACGTCCGTGTATACCGCATTAGTTTCTCAGGAGAATTGTCCTATGAGATTTCGGTGCCAGCGTCCGAAGGCCTTGCTTTCTGGGAAGCGCTGATGGAGGCTGGTGAACCTTTTGGGATCACCCCGTACGGCACCGAAGCACTGCATGTGATGCGGGCCGAAAAGGGCTTTATCATGATCGGTGATGAAACCGACGGCACAGTGATCCCGCAAGATCTTGGTCTCCATTGGGCTCTGTCGAAAAAGAAAGAGGACTTCCTTGGCAAGCGCGCCCACAGCCGCAGCCATATGGCGGACCCGACCCGGTGGAAGCTGGTGGGCCTTGAGACTGTTGACGGAAGTGTTCTGCCGGATGGTGCCTATGCCGTTGCGGATGGCCACAATGAAAACGGGCAGCGCAATATGATTGGGCGTGTGACCTCAACCTACTACTCGCCCACGCTGGGCCGCGGGATCGCGATGGGGTTGGTGTTGCACGGGCCGGACCGTATGGGTGAGGTGCTTGCCTTCCCACGTGTTGATGGCACGGTTGCCTATGCGCGGATCGTTGATCCTGTGTTCTATGACCCTGAGGGGGAGAAGCAAAATGTCTAATGCAGCGAGCGTGTTAGGGGGCGTTGTGGCCGAAGGTTTCGTAACCGTAAGGGATGCAGGTCTGGCGGGCATGGTCACAGTCCGCGCGGATTTGTCCGATGCGGCGACGGTCGCGGCGCTTGGGTCATGTGGAATCACGGTACCAGCGGTGCGCCAGATTGCGGATGGCGTGGCGTGGATGGCACCCGATGAGGTTTTGCTGATTACGGAGTACGCAGACGCACCCGAACTTGCACAAAAGGTGCAGGCCGCGTTGGCGGAAACCCATGCGTTGGTGCATGTGGTGTCGGACGCTCGTGCCGTTGTGCGCGTTGAGGGCGCTGGTACTCAGGAAGTCTTGGCCAAATTGTGCCCCGTTGACATAGCCACGCTCGCCCCCGGTGAGGTGCGTCGCACCCGCTTGGCACAGGTTGCTGCCGCGTTTTGGCTAGAAGACCCCGAGACAGCGCAAATAATCTGCTTCCGCTCGGTCGCGGATTACGTGTTCGGCGCGCTCAAGATGTCAGCGCGTGCCGGGTCTGAGGTGGGGGTTTTC
This sequence comes from Thalassobacter sp., assembly GCF_982993085.1. Classification (NCBI taxonomy): domain Bacteria; kingdom Pseudomonadati; phylum Pseudomonadota; class Alphaproteobacteria; order Rhodobacterales; family Roseobacteraceae; genus Thalassobacter; species Thalassobacter sp. Next base: position 53,166 of record NZ_CEZFMW010000007.1, read on the forward strand.
GCCCGCTAAACCCGCCGATGGTGTGAAACCGTGCCGTCAGGGGTTGACCTTGGGGCCGGTCACACGACATTGAGCGTTAACGATCCACAAGACCTACAGGAGAGACCTACATGGCTTTTGAACTGCCTGACCTTCCCTATGCCCATGACGCTTTGGCCGACAAAGGCATGTCCGCAGAGACGCTGGAATACCACCACGACCTGCACCACAAAGCCTATGTCGACAACGGCAACAAGCTGATTGCCGGCACCGAGTGGGACGGCAAGTCGATGGAAGACATCATCAAGGGCACATACGACGCAACAGCCGTGGCCCAAAATGGTATCTTCAACAACATCTCGCAGCTGTGGAACCACAACCAGTTTTGGGAAATGATGGGCCCAGGCGCATCGGCCATGCCGGGTGAGCTGGAAAAAGCCTTGGTTGAGAGCTTTGGCTCGGTCGAAGAATTCAAGTCGCAGTTCTCTGCTGCGGGTGCTGGTCAGTTCGGCTCTGGCTGGGCGTGGCTGGTGAAAACGGCTGACGGTGGTCTTGCGGTGACCAAGACTGAAAACGGCGTGAACCCGCTGTGCTTTGGTCAGACAGCGCTTTTGGGCTGTGATGTGTGGGAACACTCCTACTACATCGACTTCCGCAACAAACGCCCCGCGTACCTGTCGAACTTCCTCGACAATCTCGTGAACTGGGAAAACGTCGCATCCCGCATGTAAGTGCAGGCTGAACGATCCAGACAAAAGCACGCCTTCGGGCGTGCTTTTTCGTTGTGCAAGGGCTTACATTGGCGTCATGACGCTATGAAAGCCGTTACATTGCGCTAAGGCTGTGTCGCATCCAATGCGCCAGTAACATCATCGCGAACCGTGAAGAGTGACAGCAGCGATGCGTCCGCAAATCCCTCATCCACGACATGCTGCAACAATGTCAAAAGTGGGTTCCAGTAGCCATCTGTGTTCAGCAAAACGATAGGTTTTGCGTGCAGGTCCAGTTGGGCCCACGTAAGAACCTCCATCAGTTCATCAAGGCTTCCTGCGCCCCCGGGCAAAACGACGACGGCATCGGCGTTCATGAACATGACTTTTTTACGCTCATGCATGGTTTCGGTGATGATAAAGGTGCCCAAGTCGCGTTTGCCAACTTCGCGTTGCAGCAGGTGCGTGGGGATGACGCCGAATGTATCGCCGCCCGCTGTTTGGGCGCTGCGCGCAACCCGGCCCATTAACCCAACATCGCCGGCACCATACACCAACCGCCAGCCCCGCACTGCTAGACCGTGGCCAAGTGCCTCCGCTGCCGCGGCATAGGCAGGATTCTTGCCATCACGAGATCCACAATAGACGCAAACAGAGTGAGCCATGTCGCACACCAACCTTTGATGATAAGTAGAAGAAAGGGATGACTTTTCCTTGGCTACACG
>NZ_CEZFMW010000008.1:0-53719 GCF_982993085.1 Thalassobacter sp.
AAGCCAAACGCCAGTGGATGGAGGAAAACAGCCTCTTTCGCGATGAGCATGAGCATAGCTCCTGCGGGGTCGGCCTTGTTGTGGCCAAAGACGGGAAGCCTTCGCGCAAAGTCGTGCAGGCGGGTATCAATGCGCTAAAAGCCATTTGGCACCGTGGTGCGGTCGATGCTGACGGGATGACCGGTGATGGCGCGGGTATCCACGTTCAAATCCCGCTTGAATTTTTCTACGATCAAGTGCGCCGCACAGGCCATGAGCCCGACGTCAATAAACTGATGGCTGTGGGTCAGGTGTTCCTGCCACGCTCCGATTTTGGCGCGCAGGAAACCTGCCGGACAATCGTTGAAACCGAAGTTCTACGGATGGGGTACTATATCTACGGCTGGCGCCACGTGCCTGTCGATGTGACGTGCCTCGGTGAAAAGGCGAACGCCACACGCCCTGAGATCGAGCAGATCATCATCAGCAACTCGAAGGGTGTTGATGAAGAAACGTTTGAGCGTGAACTATATGTGATCCGTCGCCGGATCGAAAAGGCCGCTACTTCTGCGGGCGTGCGTGACCTGTATCTTGCGTCGTTCTCGTGCCGGTCGATCATCTACAAAGGCATGATGCTCGCGGAGCAGGTCGCTGTATTCTACCCCGATCTTATGGATGAGCGGTTTGAAAGCGCGTTTGCGATTTATCACCAGCGGTATTCCACTAACACCTTCCCGCAGTGGTGGTTGGCCCAGCCTTTCCGGATGTTGGCGCACAACGGTGAGATCAACACCCTCAAAGGCAACCTCAATTGGATGAAGTCCCACGAAATCCGGCTCTCAAGCCAGAACTTCGGTGAGATGGCTGAGGATATCAAACCCATTGTGCCCGGCGGTTCCTCCGACAGTGCTGCACTTGATGCGGTGTTTGAGGTTATGGTCCGCGCGGGTCGCTCTGCGCCGATGGCAAAAACCATGCTGGTGCCCGAGTCGTGGTCCCAACAGGCGGTGGAACTGCCGCAGGCTTGGGTGGATATGTATTCCTACTGCAACTCTGTGATGGAGCCATGGGATGGTCCCGCAGCATTGGCGATGACCGATGGTCGCTGGGTTTGCGCGGGCCTAGACCGTAACGGTCTGCGCCCCATGCGCTATGTCGTGACGGGCGATGGCTTGCTTATCGCAGGTTCCGAGGCGGGCATGGTGCCGATTGATGAGGCCACCGTTGTCGAAAAAGGCGCGCTTGGCCCCGGCCAGATGATCGCCGTCGACATGAAAGAAGGTCGCCTGTTCCACGACGCTGAGATGAAAGATCAGCTGGCTGCCGAGCGTCCGTTTGGCGAGTGGGTTGAGAAAATCACTGACCTCCAAGAGTTGACCGGTGGTGTCTCTGAGACTGCGCTGCACACAGGCGGTGATCTGCGCAAGCGTCAGGTGGCTGCGGGCTATTCCATCGAAGAATTGGAGCAGATCCTTGCACCAATGGCCGAGGATGGCAAAGAAACGCTGGCCTCTATGGGCGATGATACGCCATCGGCTGTACTCTCTTCGCAGTACCGTCCGCTGAGCCACTTCTTCCGCCAGAACTTTAGCCAAGTCACGAACCCCCCGATCGACAGCTTGCGCGAATTCCGCGTCATGAGCCTAAAGACCCGGTTCGGGAACCTGAAGAACGTGTTGGATGAGGATAGCTCTCAGACCAATATTCTGGTGCTCGACAGCCCGTTTGTCGGCAATGCGCAGTTCGATGCCATGCTCAACCAATTTGGCGACAGCGTTGTCACGATTGACTGTACGTTCCCTGCGGATGCAGGCAAAGGCGCGCTGCGTCAGGCTTTGGATCAAATCCGCGAAGAGGCCGAGGACGCCGTGCGGTCCGGCGGTGCGCATATCGTGCTGACAGATCAATTGCAGTCCGAGGGCAAAGTCGCGATGCCGATGATCCTTGCGACCAGTGCTGTGCACAGCTGGCTGACGCGCAAAGGTTTGCGGACGTTCTGTTCGATCAACGTACGCTCGGCTGAGTGTATCGACCCGCATTACTTTGCTGTTTTGATCGGTTGCGGTGCGACAACCGTGAACGCCTACCTGGCCCAAGACAGTCTTGCAGATCGTATCGATCGTGGACTTTTGGATTGCTCGCTCACCGAAGCGGTGGCGCGCTACCGCAATGCAATTGACCAAGGTCTGCTCAAGATTATGGCCAAGATGGGGATCTCTGTGATTTCCAGCTATCGCGGCGGTCTGAACTTTGAGGCCGTCGGCTTGAGCCGTGCGATGGTCGCTGAATACTTCCCCGGTATGCTGAGCCGGATTTCCGGGATCGGTGTGTCCGGCGTGCAGGGCAAAGTCGAAGAAGTCCACACCAAGGGCTGGCGCGGCGGGTCCGACGTTTTGCCAATCGGTGGTTTCTACAAAGCTCGTCGTTCCGGTGAAAAGCATGCGTGGGAAGCACAGACGATGCACATGCTGCAATCGGCTTGTAACCGCTCCAGCTATGAGATGTGGAAGCAGTATTCCAAGGCGATGCAAAGCAACCCGCCGATCCACCTGCGCGATCTGTTGGCGATCAAGCCGATGGGCACATCCGTACCGATCGAAGAGGTGGAATCGATCACTTCGATCCGTAAACGTTTCGTAACACCGGGCATGTCGCTGGGTGCATTGTCGCCTGAGGCGCACAAACTGCTTAACGTGGCTATGAACCGGATCGGTGCAAAATCCGACAGTGGTGAGGGCGGTGAGGACCCCGCGCACTTTGTGCCCGAGCCGAATGGTGACAACCCATCCGCCAAGATCAAACAGGTTGCATCGGGACGCTTTGGCGTCACGGCTGAGTACCTGAACCAGTGTGAAGAGCTGGAGATCAAGGTCGCACAGGGTGCGAAGCCCGGTGAGGGTGGCCAGCTTCCGGGCATGAAAGTCACGGACCTGATCGCGCGGCTCCGGCACTCGACCAAAGGTGTGACGCTGATCTCGCCTCCGCCGCACCACGACATCTATTCGATCGAAGACCTTGCGCAGTTGATCTACGACCTCAAGCAGATCAACCCGCGCTGTAAGGTGACGGTCAAACTGGTGGCGTCGTCTGGCGTGGGTACGATTGCGGCAGGCGTGGCCAAGGCCAAGGCTGACGTGATCCTGATTTCGGGTCACAACGGTGGCACCGGTGCTTCGCCCGCGACCTCGATCAAATATGCGGGTCTGCCGTGGGAAATGGGCCTGACCGAAGCACACCAAGTGCTCGCGATGAACAAACTGCGTGAGCGCGTGACCCTGCGGACCGATGGTGGCCTGCGGACCGGGCGCGACATCGTCATGGCTGCGATGATGGGTGCCGAGGAATACGGCATCGGTACCGCCGCCCTGATCGCGATGGGTTGTATCATGGTGCGCCAGTGTCAGTCCAACACCTGCCCCGTGGGTGTGTGTACGCAGGACGAAGCCCTGCGTGCCAAGTTCACCGGCACCGCGGACAAAGTTGTGAACCTGATCACCTTCTATGCACAAGAAGTGCGGGAAATCTTGGCTGAAATCGGCGCACGGTCACTCGACGAAGTGATCGGTCGTGCGGATTTGCTGACACAGGTTTCGCGTGGCTCGGCGCATCTGGATGATCTGGATCTGAACCCGATGCTGATCACCGTAGATGGCGCGGCGGACATTCAATATGATCGTCACAAGCCACGTAACGCCGTGCCCGACACGCTGGATGCGCAGATTGTAAATGATGCGCATCGCTTCCTCGAAGATGGGGAAAAGATGCAGCTATCCTACGCTGTGCAAAACACGCTGCGGACTATCGGCACGCGTACTTCCAGCCACATCGTGCGGAACTTTGGCATGCGAAACGCGCTTCAGCCGGATCACCTGACCGTCAAGTTGGAAGGGTCCGCTGGTCAATCGCTGGGTGCGTTTGCGGCACCGGGCCTCAAGCTAGAGGTGTCGGGCGACGCAAACGACTACGTCGGTAAGGGCCTTTCGGGCGGCATCATTGTGGTGCGCCCACCGATGAGTTCGCCGCTCAAAGCGGATGAGAACACCATCATCGGCAACACGGTCCTTTACGGTGCAACGGATGGTTACCTGTTTGCAGCTGGTCGCGCAGGTGAGCGTTTTGCGGTGCGGAACTCCGGTGCGTCGGTCGTGATCGAAGGCTGTGGTTCCAACGGGTGTGAATACATGACCGGTGGTGTCGCGGTAATCCTCGGCTCAATCGGGGCGAACTTTGGTGCCGGGATGACCGGTGGCATGGCCTATCTGTATGACCCTGAGGGCAAAGCGCCTGCGTTGATGAATATGGAAACGCTCGTGACCTGCCCTGTGACCGTTGATCATTGGGAACAACAACTGCACGGCATGATCCAACGCCACGCAGATGAGACAGGCTCGCGCAAAGCGGCTGAGATTTTGCAACATTGGGATCTTGAGAAAGCGAACTTTGTGCAGATCTGTCCCAAAGAGATGCTGGGTCGTCTTGCAGCCCCGCTAGGGATTGAGGACACCGCAGTGCCCGCTGAGTAAGCGACCTGTGCCTTGAAAAACCAAAGACCGCGCCCTTATACGGCGCGGTCTTTTGCATATGGGCAACAGCCCGCTGTGGTTGGGCGCATTCTGCTCGCTCAGCCCGAGGGGCGAGGGTATATTGAGCGCTATGGCAAAAGCGAAACGCAAGACACCGTCAAAACCCAAAGCCGCGCCGCGAGGACGTCGGCTGACGCGGCATGGGCTGCGACGCTGGTTCCTGCGCGGGCTGGTCGTGGCGGTTGTTTTGCCGGTGCTGTATGTCATGGCACTGGCGTTCGTGAACCCGCCGATCACCCCCTACGTCTGGTCTGAACGCGCGCGCCTCGGTGAGGTACGTTGGGATTGGGTCGACCTTGAAGACATGCCGCCTCATGTGGCTCGGTCCTTTGTTGCGGCTGAAGACGCGAATTTTTGCCTGCATTGGGGTTTTGACATGGGGGCGATTCGCCTGGCCCTTGAGGAGGGCGCGAACCGCGGTGCTTCAACCATTAGCCAACAGGTCGTTAAGAACGTGTTTCTTTGGCATGGGCGGTCATGGCCACGAAAGGCGCTTGAGGCCGTGTTGACCCCCGTGATGGAGGCGACTTGGTCCAAGCGGCGGATTATTGAAGTTTACCTGAACGTTGCCGAATTGGACGAGGGCGTATTTGGTGTTGGTGCTGCGGGCCCTTGGTATTTCGGGGTTGAGGCCGGAGCATTGTCAGCGGCACAGGCGGCGCGCTTGGCGGCGGTCCTCCCCGCGCCCAAGGTGCGTTCCGCAAAAGAAGCCTCTACACGCAGCCGTTCTATCGCCGATGGGGCAGCCACGATCCGGGCGGATGGCCGCGCAGCCTGTTTCGAGAGTTGAATCCCGCCTCCCAAGCGGGCAGAAACGTGGGGAACAACACGCGCGGCGTCCTTTTCCCATGATTCAACTCTATCAATTTGCCCTTTCTCCATTTTGTCGCAAGGTACGTCTGGTCCTTGCGGAAAAGAAGCTGGACGTTCAGCTGGTTGATGAGAAGTATTGGGAGGACAACCAAGATTTCAAACGCCGCAATCCTGCTGGAAAGGTTCCGGTATTGCGGATGGATGGCCTGACCCTGTGCGAAAGCCAGGCCATTTGTGAGTATATCGAAGAGACCCATCCAGAGCCCGCCCTGATACCGAGCAACCCCGCCGCCCGCGCCGAAGTGCGGCGGATCGTGTCGTGGTTTGACGATAAATTTCACCATGAGGTGACGTCAAAACTGGTCTATGAGCGGGTGAATAAAAAACTGACCCGCGCGGGATACCCCGATGGGCGCAATGTCAAAGAAGGCTCCAAGGCGATCAAGTTTCATCTCGATTACATGGGATGGTTGCTGGACCAACGCCGCTGGCTTGCGGGAAGCGAGCTGACCATGGCTGATTTTGCAGCTGCCGCGCACCTGTCGTGCCTCGACTACATCTCGGACGTTGATTGGGACCGGAACCGCCAAGTGCGTGAATGGTATGCCAAGATCAAATCGCGGCCCGCCTTCCGTTCCATTCTTGCTGATCAGGTCTCAGGCTTTCCGCCGCCGCGTCATTATGCGGACCTCGACTTCTGATCCCAGCCCCGCGGAATTGCGGGCGCGTCTGGAGGTTGAGGCGCGGGATGCGGGATTTGCCTCCATGGGGGTATGTGCGCCGGATGCGGTGCCCGAACTGCCCGCGCGGTTAAAGGCATTCGTCGATGCTAACCGCCACGGTCAGATGGCTTGGATGGCTGAGCGAATGGCGTGGCGGGGCGATCCCGGCGCGCTGTGGCCTGAGGCGCGATCTGTCATCATGCTGGCTGAGCCCTATACGCCCGATAGCGACCCGCTGGACGATATCACCCACCGCGAAAATGGCGTCATCAGCGTATATGCCCGAAATAGAGACTATCATGACCTCGTGAAAAAGCGGCTTAAGCGTGTCGCGCGGTGGCTTGTTGCGGCTGCGGAATGCGAAGTGAAAGTGTTTGTGGATACAGCCCCAGTGATGGAAAAGCCACTGGCGCAGGCGGCGGGCTTGGGCTGGCAGGGCAAGCATACCAACCTGTTGTCGCGCAAGCTGGGGAATTGGTTTTTCCTGGGCGCGGTATTCACAACGGCAGATTTGCCCAAAGATACCCCCGAGACAGAGCATTGTGGCAATTGCCGCGCGTGTCTGGATATTTGTCCAACGCGGGCCTTTCCTGCGCCGTTCCAACTGGATGCGCGGCGGTGTATTTCGTACCTCACGATTGAACACAAAGGCCCGGTGGAGGAGAGCCTGCGCGCGGCCTTGGGCAATCGTATCTACGGCTGCGATGATTGTCTTGCGGTGTGCCCGTGGAACAAGTTTGCGGTCGAGGCGACCGAGTTGCGCTATCACGCGCGCGATGACCTACGTCAGCCTGCTTTGGCGGAACTTGCAACTTTGGATGACACAGCCTTTCGCGCGCGGTTTTCCGGCAGCCCGATCAAACGGATTGGTCGGGATCGGTTTGTGCGCAATGTGCTTTATGCCATCGGCAATTCGGCGCAGCCCGATCTGCGGCCTGTGGCGCAAAGCTTGTGTGAGGATAATGATCCAACGGTGGCTGATGCCGCGCGCTGGGCGGAGGAGCGACTGAGATGATCCTGTTAAGTTTCGGCCACGGCTATTCGGCGCGGGCGCTTACAAAGCTCTTACTGCCACAGGGGTGGCGGGTGATCGGCACAACCCGCACTGCCGAAAAAGCTGAGGTTTTGCGCGGCGAAGGCGTGGAACCAGTCTTGTGGGGCGAAGACCTCAGCAAGGCCATTGCCGAGGCAACGCATATCCTGACCTCGGCTGGACCAAACGCGGATGGTGACCCGGTGCTAGAAACCTATGGCACAGAGCTCGCCCAACACCTTGGGGACAAGGATTGGGTTGGCTATCTGTCGACCACGGGCGTGTACGGTGATCATGCCGGTGGTTGGGTGGATGAGCAAACACCACTCGCGCCCTCAACACGTCGGGGGCAAATGCGGGTGGAGGCAGAGGCCGCATGGCAGGGGTTATGTCCGGCCGTGAACATCTTTCGGCTCGCAGGGATTTATGGGCCAGGCCGTGGCCCGTTTGAAAAGGTTCGGCGCGGTACCGCGCGGCGGATTATCAAGAAGGGGCAGGTGTTTTCCCGCATCCACGTTGAGGACATTGCGCAAGTGCTTGAGGCGAGCATTCGCCAGCCTAACCCCGGTGCGATTTACAACATGTGCGACAATGACCCTGCACCGCCCCAAGACGTGATTGGCTATGCCGCAGAGTTGCTGGGTGTGCCCCTGCCTGAGGCCGTAGATTTTGAGGTCGCTGAGATGACCCCGATGGCGCGCAGTTTCTATGCCGAGAGCAAAAAGGTCAGCAATACGCGTATCCTAAAAGAGCTGGGCGTGACGCTGCGCTATCCGGATTACCGCACGGGTCTTAAGGCCTTGCTGGCCGCTGGCGAGTAAATCGCGCAGTCCCCCTAAAAAAACTACCGCATAATTGTAATTCAGATTGTCGTGATCCGGTCGCGTTTTGATTCACAAATCGGATAAATGCGCCTATCACAGTCAAAAATAGCCGTTCCGAGGCAGAGCATACATGGCGATATCAAGACGACTTCTTCTGGGGATGCTTCCGGCGGCTCTTGCGGGCTGCGTGGGTGGGGCAACGACCCGCTATGCTGGCCCCGCTGTGACCAAGGTTGAGGTGCATAAAGGCCGTCGCAAAATGTATCTGCTGAGCGGTCGGGATGTTCTGCGCGCCTATGACATTCAGCTCGGGTTCACCGCTGCGGGGCCGAAACAGTTTGAGGGTGACGGCAAAACCCCCGAAGGCAGGTTCGTCATTGATCGGCGCAACCCGAATTCAGCTTTTTACCTGTCACTCGGGATCAACTATCCACGGCCACATGAGGTGGCTTTTGCTAAATCGCAGGGACGCGATCCCGGCGGGGATATTTTTATCCACGGGTGGGGCAATAAACGGCGACCGCGCTCAGCCGATTGGACGGCGGGATGCATCGCCGTGACCAATGCCGAAATGCGTGAAATTTATCTGATGGTCCAGGATGGGACCATCATAGATATCGTGGCCTAGCTTGAGGGCGCGTCTGGGATTTCGCTGCTGCCGCCAAAGCCGGTGTTAAGCACCCACCAGATTTTGCCGTTCGGTTCTTGGAAAAACGCAAAGCCGAGTTGGCGCGCATCGGGGTCTAGGATCACGGCCCGAGGCCCTTCTTCCTGCATCCATGCGGCGACGGTTTCTAGTTCAGATTCGTAGGTCTCCGACAGGGTTTCGCCCAAAACGGTGCCGGTATAGCCAACGCTACGCGCCCGATCGATCGGCGATGATCCGTCAGAGCCAAAATGCCAAGGCCGGTTCTGGATTGAGATATCGCGGGCATGTGTTGCAGCGGCGGCAGTCAGGACTGGGTTCAGTTCCAATGCGGGCACACCGGCCCCTTGGCGCAGCGCATTTACAGCATCGAGGACACGAAACGGAATACGGCGCGCGTCGCTTTCGGTGATGCGGTATAGCCGTGGAAGGGGCTTTCCATCTGGCCCCAAAGCCGATGGTGTGGGCGGTGTGCAGGCGGTCAGCGAGGTCGCGGCCAAGAGCGCTAGGGCGTGGCGTCGGTTCATTGTATTTGTCCAGGTTGGGCCCGGATTTGGGCGCGTGTCACGGCTTGGATATCCCTGAGCAGTATGCAAATCAAATGTGCAGATGCAATTCGACATGAGCCGCGCTGCATTGGCCAATGAGTGCGGCTTTGGGGTCATAGAAGCCGCCATATTTTAGGGTTTTGGGCGAAATTCGGGCAAAAATACGCCCATTTCGCCGGATATAATGCACTTTGGGGCAATTGCTGTGTCATATTCGCCATGCTCTTTGACGTGCGTTCTACAGGGTGTTGCCATTTTAATCGCAGTCTGATTTTGGTTAAGAGACCTTTGTTTTCGGGCCGTTGAATATGGCAGGCATTGCTGCCTACACCGGGGCACGAGGTACAGTCTTGGGTGCCATAAGGGCCGGCAATCATGCACGGTCCGTGGCGTATCTTGAAGGAAAAACGGTATGAAAAAAATCGCTCTCGCAGCTGCATTCGCTACTCTGGCCACCGGCGCTTTTGCTGGCAACATGGTCGAGCCTACAATGGAACCAGAAGTCATCGTTGAGGATACATCCTCGTCCGCTGGCGGTATCCTGGTGCCCCTGCTGGCTCTGGTACTGATCGCAGCTGCTGCTTCCTAAGCGAAGCCAAGCTAACGAAAGAAGGCGTCCCTTAGGGGGCGCCTTTTTCGTTTTGTGGGCCACTCAACAAAGGACGCAATAAAGCCAGAGGATGCGCCCGTAGCGAGAGCCGTGTTGAAACGTAGTCTTCTACGACCTCTTCGCCTAAGGTCATCTTTGGTAGCTGAGCTTGCGGTTCATGCAGGACTTCACCATCGATATCCTGCGCAAATAGCGGCAGTGGTTGCGTTTTTTGCAAAGCTTTCGCTTCCCACAATGCGGCGCGGCGGCTTAGTCCAAGACCTGAAAATGCATCCGCCTCGGCGAGCGTTGATAGCATTTGCGCGCTTACACCTGCACGGCGCCACACATCGGCAACATCCCGATATCCGTTGCCGCGCGCGGCCACCAACCAACGCGCGTCTTCTTCCTTTATAGCTTTCACTTGGCGAAATCCCAACCGCAGCGCGAGGCCGCCGCGTCCGTCGGGTTCCATGGTGCAATCCCACGTGCTGTTGTTTAGACAGACTGGCCGAATATCGACGCCGTGCTCACGGGCATCTCGTACGATTTGGGCGGGTGCATAAAACCCCATGGGTTGCGAATTCAGCAGCGCACATGCGTAGATGCCGGGGTGGTGACATTTCATCCAAGCAGATGCATAGACAAGCAGTGCAAAACTGGCAGCGTGACTTTCGGGAAATCCATACGAACCGAACCCTTCGATTTGGGAAAAGCAACGCTCTGCAAAGTCGTCATCATAGCCATTGGCGCGCATACCGCGTAGAAACCGATCCCGCAGTGCGCTGACATTACCATGTTTTTTGAACGTCGCGAGCGCGCGGCGCAGTTGATCGGCCTCTTCGGGTGAAAAGCCCGCGCCGACGATGGCGATCTGCATGGCCTGTTCTTGGAACAGCGGCACGCCAAGAGTTTTGGCCAGCACCTTGCCCAGTGCGTCAGAGGGGAAATGCACGTCTTCTTCACCGTTGCGACGTCGGATGTAGGGATGGACCATATCACCCTGAATGGGGCCGGGGCGCACAATCGCGACTTCGATCACAAGGTCGTAAAAGCATCGCGGGCGCATCCGTGGTAGGAAATTCATCTGCGCACGACTTTCGACCTGAAAAACGCCGATGCTGTCGCCTGTGCATAGCATGTCATAGACGGCAGAATCCTCCGGTGGGAGTGTCGCAAGGTTGTAATCAAGCTGATGATGGCTGGCGATCAGATCAAAGCTTTTACGCAGGCACGACAGCATGCCCAGTGCAAGAATATCAACCTTGAGGATGCCAAGAGCGTCGATATCATCCTTGTCCCAACAGATGATTGTGCGGTCCTCCATCGTAGCATTTTCAATAGGGACCAATTCATCAAGGCGACCTTCTGTGATGATAAAGCCGCCAACATGTTGGGATAAATGGCGCGGGAACCCCTGAATTTCGAAAATCAGCCGCAAGGTTTGCTGCAAGCGCCGGTCGGTTGCATCGAGGCCCAGTTCAGCAAAACGCTCCGGTTCCAGCCCCTTGGTCGAGCCAAACCCCCAGATTTGGCTCGAAAGCGCTGTGATCGTATCTTCGCTCAGCCCCATGGCGCGGCCTACTTCGCGCACGGCCCGCTTGCCACGGTAATGAATGACAGTGGCGCATAGGCCGGCGCGATGACGGCCATAGCGTTCATAAATGTGCTGAATGACCTCCTCGCGGCGCTCATGCTCAAAATCGACGTCAATATCGGGCGGCTCATTACGCGCCTCAGAGACAAAGCGTTCAAACACCATGGTGCCGATTTCTGGCGAAACTGAGGTCACACCCAGCGCGTAACATGTGATTGAGTTGGCAGCCGAACCGCGCCCCTGACACAAGATACCGCGGTCGCGGGCGAAGGCTACAATGTCGTGAACTGTCAGAAAATAAGGCGCAAAGCCGAGCTTATCGATCAGGCGGAGTTCATGCGCCAACTGGTCAGAGGCGCGCTGCGGTACTCCTGCGGGGTAGCGCCAGCGTAGACCGGCTGTGGCCAGCCGTGCCAGTCGTTCAGCGGCTGTTTCTTGGCCAACCAATTCGGAAGGGTACTCGTACCGCAACTCATCTAGGGAAAAGGTACAGGCGTGGGCTAACGCGGTGGCGTTCTCAATCGCGTCGCTGTGGCCTGCGAATAAACTGCGCACTTCATGTGCGCTGCGCAATCGTTGCTCCGCATTGGCCAACGCCTTACCACCAAGCTGCTCAATACGTAGCCCCTCGCGGATAGAGCTCAACACATCTGCCATCTGTCGCCGCCGTCCGTGGTGCATAAGCGGTGCGGTAGACGCGACAGGTAATACGCCAAGACGCTGTGCAAGAGCCTTGATTGCTAAAAAGTCTCGGGTATCGCGGCTGTCATATTGCGGAGACATCATCATGTAGACATCGCCAGCAAAGCGGCGCGTCAACTGTTCCGCTTCTGTCCATGATGCATCCGCGCCGTGCTGCCGATGTACCGCTTGTGGCACGAGTATCAGCGCGCAGCATCCGCCGAACTCCAATAAGTCATCCATACGAATATGGCATTCACCCTTTGGAGCGCGCATTCGCCCCTTGGATAAAAGCCTGCACAGGTTACGCCACCCCTGCCTGTCGCGAGGTATGATCACACAGGTTAATCCACAGACCAAAACCACGCGTGCCGCCGGCAAAAGCCGAGGCACATGCGTAACATCGAGCGATCCAGCGGCGTGTGGGGAATGTTCGGGCCGATGGGGGCCAATTTCGCCGAACTGGGCCAAATGCTTTTCGCGCTCTTGCACAATTCGAGCAATATCACGCAAAGCCACATGTGCGCGGACAATTCCAGCGACAGAATTTTTATCCGCAATTGCAAAGGCCTCAAGCCCCATCTCCGCAGCACGATGCGCATATTCTTCAGGATGCGAAGCGCCGGTGAGAAAGGTGAAATTTGAGGTAATATGAAGCTCAACGACTCCCATACGTCACTTATTCACGTTTTGTTCTAATTTGTGGAGTCCCAATTTCTTTGGTTCACAAATATCCCGGAGAGCGCGAGAGGCAGCGCCTCTCGCCTACATTTCTCGTAAATTACTCGCCCAGTCCTGCTTCCGCCTCAATCGCTTTGCGCGATTTACGAGCCCGTTCTGTGGCGGACTTTAGCTGACCGCAGGCGGCCATAATATCCTCACCGCGTGGCTTGCGGATGGGCGAGGCATAACCTGCCTTGTAGACAATCTCTGAAAAAGCGCGGATCCGATTGTTAGAGGATCGTTTATACGGCGCGCCGGGCCATTCATTGAATGGAATCAAGTTAATTTTGGCTGGAATACCCTTGATAAGGTTCACCAACCTATGCGCATCTTCATCGCTATCGTTAACACCATCCAGCATCACGTATTCAAACGTGATCCGCTCAGAGTTAGAAAGCCGAGGGTATTCCCGAAGCGCGTTGAGCAACGCTTCTATGTTCCAACGCTTGTTGATGGGCACAAGCTTATCACGTACCTCATCTGTTGTTGCGTGGAACGACACGGCCAAAAGGCAGCCAATTTCCTCTGCGGTGCGGGCGATTTCGGGCACAACACCGGATGTTGATAGGGTGATCCGACGCCGTGAAAGTGCGATACCCTCGGGGTCCATCGCAATTTTCATCGCGTCGCGGACGCCCTCAAAATTATAGAGCGGCTCGCCCATGCCCATCAGGACGATGTTCGATAACAGCCGGGTTCTATCTCTTGGTGCGCGACCTGGTTCTGGCCATTCGTCCAAATCATCGCGCGCCAACATGACCTGTCCAATAATTTCACCTGCCGTCAGGTTACGCACCAGACGTTGTGTGCCGGTGTGACAAAAGGAACATGTCAGTGTGCAGCCGACTTGGCTGGAGATGCACAGTGTACCGCGCCCCTCTTCGGGGATGTACACCGTTTCGACTTCGTGGCCTCCGGCGATCCGCACTAGATATTTGCGTGTCCCGTCCTCGGACACCTGACGGCTGACGACCTCAGGCAGTTCAATGACGAAATGCTCAGCCAGCTTTGCTCGGTAATCCTTTGCGAGGTTTGACATCAGTTCAAACTCACGGACGCCTTTTTCGTAGAGCCATTGCCAAACCTGACCTTGGCGCATCTTGGCCTGCTTTTCCGGCGTCCCCACTTCGATCAAAGCGTCGCGCAGTTGCGTGCGGGTCAAGCCGATCAGATTGCGCTTGCCGCCCTCGGGCAGCTTGCGCGGCAGGGTCAGCATGTCTTGGGTGATCGGCGCAGGGGTCGACGGTGGTGTCGATGCGGTTGTCATGGGGCTCTCCAACGGATGAGCCCCCCATATACGGACGAAATTGGGGTTTCGCTAGTCCTCAGCCGCAGCGGGCTTCGGCATCTTCGATCGAAGCAGTGAAACCCAACAGCGAGAATGTGTCGCGTGTTTTGGTTCCGCGTGATGAAACGCCGGATACAACGGCCTCAGATCCGCGCTTCATTGCGGACACGATTTTTGCGTCATCGGCGGGGGTGTCCGCCCAAGCCAGCTCACCGTCGGTGAACAAAAGAAACTTTTCCGAGCCGATTTCGATCTCAACCCGAGACAGTTCTGCAAAGGGGTATCCGCCAGTGAAACTCACCTCTGCGCGCTTTTCGCTTTGTGGCCAATAAGAGACAAATAACCGGATGTCCCCACGCCGCGCGGCCACGACACGACCATCGCGGGTGTTCACGGTGTCCTTAGGCGCGGAAACAACCCAGCACTGGGTGGGGTTGTCTTGAACAAAAACGCTCCAATCGGTGTTGGCGCCAACACGGTTGGACACGTCTGCCTGCGCCCAAACTGGCGCTGCCATTACCGTTAACGCCACAACGGAATAGACCCAAACCATCAATGATTGCATCGCTTTACAGCCTCGCTGCTTTTGCCTCTGCATCCGGCTTGTTGCTTCCCTTGTCGGGGTAAGTCTTGGGGGTAGGCGGACGCGTGTTTTCAATTCTGCACCGAAAGGATACCTACAAAGCAGGCTGCGGAAAAGCCCCGGAGCCAAGTTCGTTGGCATAAATTCGCGCAAAAGAGGCAGAAAAATGAAGGCTCAGAAGCTAGTTGAGGTGCATCGTGGTCCTTTTGAGGAAGGCGAGCATTGGGGGCACGCCGTCATATGTGATGGCGCAGGTGATGTGGTTGAGGCGTGGGGTGACCCAGAGGCCGTGATTTTGCCGCGCTCTTCTAGCAAGATGATCCAAGCGTTACCTCTGTTCGAAAGCGGCGCTGGGGCCAATCTGACCACGCAGCAGTGGGCTTTCGCGTGTGCTTCACACAACGGAGCCCCTTTGCATCGGGACATGGCGCGCCTTTGGTTGAAGGATTTAGGCCTTGGGGATGATGATCTGCGGTGCGGCACGCAGGTGCCGATGTCACGCAAAGTGGCTGATGATATGATCCGTGCAGGCGAGACACCGTGCCAAGTGCACAACAATTGCTCGGGCAAACACTGCGGATTTCTGATGTTGTCGCAGCATCTTGGGGCAGGCCCCGAGTATGTGGAGCCCGATCATCCTGTGCAACGCGCCGTGCGTGATGCACATGAGCATGTCACCGGAATGACCTCTCCGGGTTATGGAATTGATGGCTGTTCTGCGCCAAATTTTGCCACGACAATGACGGGTCTTGCGGCGGCAATGGGTCGTTTTGCGGCAGCGCGTTCTGATGGTGATGGGCGGGAGCGGGCTATGCATGCGCTGACCCGGGCTATGGCCGCTCACCCCGAGTATGTCGCGGGCGAGGGCCGTGCATGTACCGAACTGATGCGTGCAATGGATCACAAGGTTGCGGTGAAAACTGGCGCGGAGGCTGTATATGTGGCGATCGTGCCGGAACTACAACGCGGTATCGCCGTAAAGATTCTGGATGGTGGCACCCGCGCGTCCGAGGCAGTGATCACGGCGCTTTTGGTGCGGTTGGGGGTGTTGCAGGCAGATCATCCCGTGGCCCGTCGCTATATGGAAGGCCCTATCCGTAATTGGCGTGGGGTCGAAACAGGCGGACTGCGGACTGTCGCAGCCCTTAGGTCCTAGCGTTCATCCGGTTTGGTGATGATAATTTCTGAGGGCGCGAAACGGTGTAGCGCGTCCATCAGGGCGGATTTTTTGAATGGCTTCGTCAGATAGTGATTGATGCCCACCGCTTTGATGCGGTCTTCGTCGTCCTCCATCGCGTGTGCGGTCATTGCGATAATTGGCGTCTGTGGAAGCCCGTGTTCCGCTTCTAGTTTGCGAATTTCGCGCGCGGCCTCCATCCCGTCCATTTCCGGCATGGAGATGTCGGTGAAAATAATGTGCGGTTTTAGGTCAAGAAACGCCTCAACGGCATCGCGACCGTTTTCGACCATTTTCAGGTTCATCTCGACGGATTTGAGCATCTTTTGAAACACGAATTGATTGATCATATTGTCTTCTGCGGCCAGCATGCGCAGGGTTTCTGATGGCGACTTATTGCTATGCGCAGGTTTGCGCGGTTGGATCGTTGATATCACATCTTTTAGATCGCTGTTCGCCGTAGGCCATGGCAGATGGGCCTTGCAACGTGTGGCCAATAGCTCGGGCGTGTGGGCGTGTGTGCCGACGCAGGCGATGGGTAAATCCTTGTGTGCGATTTCGCTGATTTTAACCTGATCTGCCTCTGGCAGGCAGGTACATGTGAACAACATATCCGCGTCCAGATCAGCGATTTCGTTTGGCATGACATTCTTGATTGTCACGTCTAGCGACGCCAGCTCATCGGTCAAAAATTTAGCGGTAGGTGTGTGATATCCGCAGAGTGCCAAGGTGCGGGGTACCGGGGTGATGGCTGTTGGCGGGGTGCTGCGAGGGTCAACTTCAAGCGGAAGAGTTACTGTAAAGTGTGACCCTTTTCCTAAGTCGCTGGCAACAGTCAGTGTACCCTCTAGCCGCTCAACTATGCCCTTAGTGATGGACAGCCCAAGTCCGGTGCCCTCAAACTTGCGGTTCATTTCATCTTCGACCTGATTAAATTCGCCAAAGATATGGGCCTGCATCTCATCTGGAATGCCAATTCCACTGTCACGGACAGTGATTTTGACCATCGACCGGCCGGTGGCATCGGGTATGCCGGGGTCAACATCCACCGTTACATGACCCGCAGGCGTGAATTTGATCGCGTTGCCTATCAAGTTTGTCAAAACCTGCCGTAGCTTGCCGTGATCAGTAATGAATCCGGTTTGCCCCATGATGGGATAGTGCAGCGCAAGCTTTACGGGCTTCCCATCAAGGCTGGCTTCTGACAGGCGCAGCAGCTCGAGCAACAAGACCTCTAGGTCCATTGGCTCGGGCCGAAACTCCATCTTGTTGGCCTCGAGCTTTGAGAAGTCGAGGATATCATTAATAATAACCAGCAGAGATTCACCTGAACTGCGGATAGTTTTAGCGTATATTTGATCTTCACTGGTTAGCTCGGATTCCAACAATAGCTCTGCCATGCCAACAACCCCGTTCATCGGGGTGCGAATTTCGTGGGACATCTTGGCGAGAAAGGCGGACTTGGCCCGGTTGGCGGCCTCGGCAGCGTCACGAGCCTCTCGCATCGCGGCCTCGCGTTCTAGGCTTTCGGTGATGTCGGTGCACATAGACACCATGCCACCGTCCGTGGACACTTTGTCCTGAAGCTGGATGCTGCGCCCGTTATACAGCTTGATCACTGTGGTCTGAACGGGGCGACTTTCCCAGCGAGCAAGCATCTCATCGACCCAATCGTCCGGGTTCGCATCGCCGATATCAACAAGGCCCTCGTCCATTAGAACCTGCAAAACAAGGTCGTAGGGCGCGCCGAGGCCGACATCATCAATGCCTTCAAACAAGCGCATATAGTGACGATTTGCGGCGACGAGGCACCAATTGCGATCATATACGGCAAACCCATCGCCAATTGCCTCAAGGCTATCCCACAGCCGTTGTTCTGCTTTTCCGGCTTGCTTTGTGGCAAGGTCTAGGTGCGCGATTACTTTTTGATTTTCGCCTGCAAGGGTCGCGTTTTCTTGGCGTTGTTCAATCACTGTATACGACAATTTATCCGCATGTGTTGCCAACTGCCGGTTGGCTTCGAGCAGTTCGTTCGACTTTTGCGCAAGCAATCGCTCCGCCGCCAAGCGGCGGCGGCGTTCTTGTTGAATGAAGTCATCGTGCGATTGAATTGACATCGGGCCCTCTACTAAGGCCCGAGTATCTACCTAAAAAACGTGAATCCCGTCTTAACCTATGACCACATTTTCCAACTGTAAGGCAGCGTACGCTGGGGTCCCTTGACGCCTAGTTCATGTCAAAATGTAGAGGGTATTTTCCGCCATCAAACGCACCGAAAAGATCGTCGATATCAGGGTGCGAAACAGGCTCACCTGTTTGATCTTCCACTAGATTTTGCTCTGATACGTAGGCTACGTAATAGCTTTCGTCATTTTCCGCCAGCAGGTGGTAAAACGGCTGATCTTTGCGCGGACGGGAGTGTTCCGGAATGGCATCATACCACTCTTCGGTGTTCGCAAAAACGGCGTCGATATCAAAAACAACACCGCGAAACGGATGTTTGCGGTGGCGGACAACTTGACCGAGATTGTATTTCGCTTGGCTTTTGAGCATAGCGCATCGACTCCTTGCTCGATTTACTATCCCTTGCGCGGACCGATTGTCCATCGGGGTTGCCTAAAAATAAGGGAAACAAACTGTGGAATTGGTTTTAACCGTCCTTGAGATTACTGCACCTGTCTTTTTGTTGGCATTGGTTGGCTACATTTGGGTGCGTGCAGGGTTCGAATACCGGGTGCAATTTGTAACGCGGCTGGCGATGACGCTGGCGGTGCCGTGTTTGATTTTCACGGCGCTGATGAAGACCGAGGTAGAGCCTGCCGCGCTGAGCCTTGTGACCATTGCGGCGATCTTGGCCTACGGGGCCGTGACCGTGGTGACCTGGGCGTTGGTTGCGGGCTTCGGGTTGGACCGGCCGACGTATTTGGCGCCGTTGATCTTTGGCAATACGGGTAATCTGGGTCTGCCGTTGGCGTTGTTTGCATTTGGGCAGGAGGGGTTGGGCTATGCGGTCGTAATTTTCGCGGTCATGGCTGTTATGGCGTTTACCTTTGGGATTTGGTTGGTGTCCGGTGGCGGGTCATTGCTCAAGGCCGTGCAGGAGCCGATGGTATCGGCCACGCTGTTGGGCGCGCTGTTCCTGTGGCAAGGCTGGAAAACGCCTGTGTTCGTGACCAACACGCTTGAATTGATCGGGCAGATGGCGATCCCGTTGATGCTGATCACTCTGGGGGTCGCGGTTGCGCGATTGACGCCGGGGGGCATCGGGCGCGCGCTGTGGTTATCGCTTGTAAAGGTCGTGATTTGCGTGGGCTGCGCATTGGGTGCGGGGCTGTGGTTGGACCTGCCGCATGTGGCTTTGGCTGTACTGGTGTTGCAGGTGGCCACGCCGGTCGCTGTCACTTCATACCTACTGGCTGAGAAATACGAGGCAGATGCCGACGCGGTGGCCGGGTTGGTTGTGATTTCGACCCTATTATCCGTGGTCAGCATTCCCGTGGTACTTGCGTTTTTTGTATAGAGATTGTTGAGGGTCGGGGCCATTTTCAAAATACCCGTTTTGCGCTATACTTTTTCTTAAACAAAACCGAGCAGGTTATAGATATGAAATGGTATTACGCACTGGCCCTTTGCTTGGGCTTGGCTGCCTGTGGTGGCGGCTCTAATCAGGCACCACGCAATCTCGACAATGCGTGTTCCATACTGGAGCAACGACCGGGCTATTTACGGGCCTTTCGTGCGACGGAGCGGAAATGGGGCGTGCCTGTCGCGGTCCAAATGGCGACGATCTATCAAGAAAGTAAGTTCGTTTCCCGTGCGCGGCCACCGCGGCGCTATAAGTTGGGCGTGATCCCTATGGGGCGGCAAAGCTCTGCGCTGGGCTATTCGCAGGCGTTGGACGGCACATGGGCAGATTATCGTCGCGAAGCGGGCCGCATCGGCGCACGGCGCACTAACATTCGCGACGCGTCAGATTTCATGGGATGGTACATGAATAAAACCGTACAGCGGAATGGTATTGCCCTGACCGATGCGCGTAACCAGTACCTCGCGTATCACGAAGGTCACACAGGCTATTCGCGCGGCAGTTACCGCCGCAAGGGGTGGCTGATGCGGGTCTCAAATGAAGTCGCGGCACGGGCCTATGTATACCAACAACAATTGGCCAGCTGCCGCGTGCGGCGCTGATGGCAAAAAGCCCCGCCAGGTCTTGGGCGACCGGCGGGGTGAAGTTGCACGCACCGACATTCCTGCGGTGCGCGCTGGCGGTAAACTTGTGAAGGTCTTAGAACAGCTCTTTGCGTAGCTGCTGGCGCAACTGGTCAATCGGTACGGTTTTGCCGTCGCGCTTAAAGTGCCAGTAGGTCCAACCATTGCAACTCGGTGCGCCCTCTAGGGCAGCTCCAACCTGATGGATCGATCCAGTCACATCTTTGCGCACGAGTGTGCCGTCGGACCGTACTTTGGCGGTATAGCGACCATTCAATGACGTCAGGCTCTCGCCTGGGCGCAGCATGCCGCGCTCCACCAGTTGCCCAAAGGGGATGCGTGGCTCGGCTCGTTTCGATTTCGATACTTGGATCGCGTCGCTGTCAAACTTGCGTACACGTGCAAGCCGTGCTTCCGCCACCTTGCGGTAGGCTTCTTCACGCTCAATCCCGATATAGTCACGACCCAACATCTTGGCGACGGCACCCGTCGTGCCAGTGCCAAAGAACGGGTCCAGTACTACATCGCCCGGGTTGGTGGTGGCGACCATTACACGGTGCAGCAGGCTTTCGGGTTTTTGGGTTGGATGAGCTTTGTCACCCTTTTCGTCTTTTAGTCGTTCGTGGCCCGTACAAATCGGTAGCACCCAGTCCGAGCGCATTTGCACGCCTTCGTTCAAGGCTTTCAGCGCCTCATAGTTGAAGGTGTACTTCGACTTTTCGGATTTCGACGCCCAGATGAGTGTTTCATGAGCATTTGTAAGCCGCTTGCCGCGAAAGTTTGGCATCGGGTTGGTCTTGCGCCAAACCACGTCATTCAGCAGCCAGAAGCCCTCGTCCTGAAGGGTCGCACCAACGCGAAAGATGTTGTGATAGCTACCAATCACCCAGATCGCACCATTTGGTTTGAGCAAGCGATGTGCTGCCTTGAGCCAAGCCTTGGTAAAATCGTCATAGGCCTTAAAGCTGTCAAACTGGTCCCAGTGATCGTTGACCGCATCAACGTGACTGTTGTCGGGGCGATGAAGATCGCCCTTGAGTTGTAGGTTATAGGGGGGGTCCGCGAAGATCAGGTCAACGCTTTCCGCAGGAAGCGCATTCATCCGTTCGATGCAATCGCCGTCCAAAATAGTATTGATCGGAAGCGTCGCCGCTCCCGTTTTTGATGTATCTGCCATGTCCGCCTCGTGAGTCGCGTTTTGCACGCTTATTGCGACTAGAATGCGCCCGGCGGGAATCGCCGTCAAAGGCTAAAATGTGGCACAAATTGGATCACTTTAGGATCCCAACATGTTGTGTATGGGTTTGAAGGAACGTCTATGGTGTGGGGTTACCCCTAGACTTTGCAGCCCGGCTCGGTGCGCAGCAGTGCCATATCCGGCGTTTTTTTCCCATTCGTAGCCGGGGTACTGTTGCGCCAATGCCACCATGCCCCAATCTCGCCTTGTTTTGGCCAAGACTGACGCGGCCGCAATCGACAGGCACTTTCCATCGCCTTGGATAATGGTTTGCGCTGGGCATGGTAGGCCGCGCGGCAGGTCGTGTCCGTCGATCAAGAGATAGTCGGGCACTTGGGGCAGGGCGTTGATCGCGCGGCGCATGGCAAGGTGGGTGGCTTGGCGGATGTTGATCTCATCGATCTCTTCCACGCTGGCTTCGCCGTAGCCGATGTCCGCAACCTGTTCGATCAACGGCACCAACGCTTCGCGCCGTTTGGCCGTAAGTTTTTTACTGTCGTTCAACCCGGCGGGGGCGGGGCCGTGAAGTCGCACGGCACAGGCGACAACGGGGCCCGCCCATGGGCCACGCCCAACCTCATCCACACCCACGATATATAGGTGCCCACGCGCAGCGAGCGCCTCTTCGAATTCCAATGTAGGGACTGTTTTCATCTTTTCGGAGTGACACAGACCGCCCAAATAAAAAAGCCCCCGAGGTTGAGTTCCCCGGGGGCCGTCGGCTTTGCGCATGGGCGTGCGATTTTACCCGTGCACCCAGCCGTTCCGCCGCAAGCACCGCTCGCTATACAGGTTTCTTGTCCCACGGCGGGTGTCTACTTGGCGGATGCACTGAGGAGGCAGGGCACCGGCGCGGCGCACGGTGTTTTGCATGCAGCGTGCGCCATACCCGCGACGGATTTCCCCGCGGGATACAATCTCACGAAAGCATCGATCGGGGATCACCTTGTTGCGGTGACCCAATTGCCTACGCGGTGTCACGGTTGTTTGTCGCTGCACGCGAGGGGCTGCGTTGCTGTCATCAATCGCGCGTCCGATGGCGTATAACACGACCAGCCCGCCGAGAACCTTTGCGATGTCTTCGCCACCCGCCCGAGCGGGCGTTGCGGAAACAGAGGTTAGGATCAGTGACAGCACGAGGGCGCTGGCCATAAGAGGTTTGAGCATGGGACACTTCCTTTCTGGGTCATCGCGTCTGTCTGACCTTCGCCGTAGGGGTGTCCGTCGCTCAATATCGGGGGGCTGATATCGGATAACAGGCCCAAGGATATTGAATATCCGCGCCTACTTGCCCACGATGATGTTATGAAACAGATCCTTTTGACCTGTGCCATTTTAACAATGGCCTCTTCCGCAAGTGCGTCGTGTTTTGCCGATTATAAGGCCAAGCGCGACAATCCCCTACGGCTGCACTACGGTGTGGTAGAGGTCACAGGCGCCTGTACCGTTCAGGCGGCCCGTGCCGAGATTGCCCAACGGATTGCAAAAGATGGATGGCAGTTGCTGAACGTCGTTTCCGTTTTTGGTCCCGAAGGGCTCGCAGAAAGGAAAGAGAGTGCTGGCGTCTATTTCCTCCGCTTCTGAGGTCCGCCGCTCAGGTATGCGCATCGTTGCGCTGGGCATCGCGGCAGTTGTTGTGATCCTTGGGGCAGTGGCTGTTGTGTTGTTCCTGACACTGCCTGACGCAAACGCGTTTAACGCTCGGGTCGAGCAGATATTTATTGAGAATGATGACCTGACAGGTGCCGCAGAATTGCGATTGTTAGAAATACTTGCGCAGTCCGGCACTGCTTTTTCCGATGTCCTAAGCAGCTACCGCATGGTGATCTACGTGCTTTTGGTGTTCGCGGCCTCATTGCTGATCGCTGCGTTGGTGTTTCTGGTATCTTTGGTCGGATTGAACCGCCGCATGGGTGAGATTGAGCGTCAAGGTTTGCAGGTTTCTTCCCTGATCGTGAGCCGGATGGACCGGGTGGTTCTGCTCAACAATATGGAATTCAAGCTGACAGATGCCGCGCTAGAAACGCTTTCGGTGTTGGCAGAGGCGCGGTTGGATGACGATATCCTGACCGGTGCGCAGATTGAGGGGATGATTTCCGGCCGACCCGCTGAGGATTGCGACGAGGCCGCTGGCGCCACCCGGATCAAACGGCTCCGCGATACGTTGGGGAACCAAATGGTGAGTGAGATGCTGGTGCGTAATATTGCGCGGCGGGGCTACGTTTTGTCGATAGACCGCGACGTAATCAAAATGATCTGAAGGTTGCGTTCCGAGGTGCGTGGGCGTGTTTGTCGCAAAATTTAGCGCCATTTGGTTTTCGCTTGGACCGGTTTATGTGCAATTGTGAATGATATCGGTGTGTTGCCGCGCCTGTCGTTCGCCCCTTTTGGGCGTTGGCATGGCGGTCTTGGTGCCGTGCCGGTGTCAGAGTTTTGCTTGAGGTGACTTTATGAAAGACCATTTTAAAACAGCTTTTGCCGCAATCGCGATGACCGCCGCGAGCATTGCGAATGCATCCGCCCAAGACGTTGCAAACAACACGCCGTTCGGTGATTGGCGCGTTTCGTGCGACGCGGTCAGTGTTTCGCAGACATTTTGTCAGTTGGTACAACAGCAATCGGTGCTTGATACAAACGAACTGGCTGGAAGGTTTGCTGCATTTCCGGCGCAGAATGGTGGCGCGATTCTTTTGGCGCAGGTTCCTATTGGGGTGTACCTGCCGGGCGGCGCAGTGTTTCGTTTGGATGACAATGACGCGACCCCACAACAGGAAATGGTTTGGCAGCGCTGCCTTGGGCCTATTTGCGAGGCTGCGATCCTGTTGGATGAGGCGACGGTGTCCCAAATGGGATCATCGGGGGCGATGCTGTTTGGATACCGAATGGATTCTGACGCGGAGCCGATTGTGTTGCGCGTGAATTTGAACCGTTTTGGTGAAGGTATCGAGGCATTGCGTAGCGCGCAGTAGCGTAGGGTCCGCAGGCCTGTCGTAGCTTTTTTCAGCTTTGCTCAGCATTTGATTGATATCTTAAGATATCAAATGTAAACTATCGTTGAGACGAGTCGGCTAAATCAATCCGATATCGACCTCATCCGATCCATCTGCCGCAAGCGGAGCGAACTTGAATTGAAGCTGGTTGTCAAATTTCAAAGCCACGTCCTGCGCCTCCAGATCGGACGCCGCTGCCAAAATCATGATCTTGCGTTTGCCCTCACGCGTCATCGCGAACTGAAGCAAAGATATCTGTCGACTGCCAACATAAACACATATGGCCAAGTACAAACCTGTGCCGAACCATGGGTGGATTACAGTAGCGGTCAGCAAAACGCACAATAGGCCGACCAAAGCCTCCCACTGACGTTGGAACACCAGCCAGAATGGCGGGACCAGCATCGCCCAGAATGAGCGACGCAGTTCCACCACATTTGCTTCAGAGCCACTGCCTGAATAGATCGCAAATCGGGTCAGCCGTTTATTGTCTTTGGGCAGTTTCGTCGGTTTTATGCCCTCTAATTGGCTGACTTCCGGCTCTTCTAGAACCTCCCACTTGCTATCGAGGGGCGCGTCGGTAAAGACGTTGAACACCTGTCCGTTTCGCCAAACTGTTAACAAAACGGGGCCTGTGTCAGCCTCAATCAGTTTGGAAATGGCTTTTTGAACCGACGCAAGACGCGTCCATAGGATGCCATTCACAGCGACGATCAAGTCGCCCTGTTCCAGCAACATGTTTTGGCTTGCGCCCTGCGATCTGGTCTTGGTCAGACGTATCGGACCCGGTGGCGGAGGGGATAGGGAAGCAGCCTTTTTGGGTGCAAAATCCGAGGATCCGTCCATCAGGGATATTTGATCACATCAGCTTGGGGGGCTGCTTCGCGGCGTCTGGTGGCGGATGAATTTGCCTCAACAACGCGGTTCAGGCGCATGTTCATTTCATTGATGCGAGCGTCTAGTTTTTCCTGCAATTCGGCTGCGGATGCAGAACCACCATCGGTATCAATCGCGCCTACGGCCTCGGAAATGTCTGCGGCGAGCGCTTTGTATGCATCCAATTGCACAGCCAGCGCATCTTGGGTGGCGACGGAAACGCTCATGGCGAGTTCGCCGTTCAAGGTCGCGATGCGATCGGCTGTTGTATTGTTGATAGTTTCGGCTCGAACTTGGGCGGCTTCTTGGGTCTCTAGTGCAGGTAAATCCAAGATGATCTGCGCGACACTGGCGCGTAAGTCGGTCATCTGCGACGCATCCGCCGAGATAGTTTCAAGGCTGGCTTGGATGCCAGTCAGTGTTTCGGACAAACCGGCGACCTTTTTATCCATCACGGCCAGCGGTGCCATTCGTTCTTCGAATGCGGTAACGTTTTCGGTCAGGATGGTCAGCAACTGTGTGTTCGTCGCGGCGAGGCGTTGCAACCCCGAGGATGAGCGTTGCCAAACCATACCCATGATCACCACAGCTAAAACCGCAATGCTTCCGGCGGCAATCAGACTGATCCGTGAGATTTTCTCCAACCGTTCGGCTTTTGTTGCGGTCTCGGCGAACTGTGCTGAGATACGCTCAAATTCAGCGGTGACATCCATAGAGGCGTCGGCTGCATCCAAAGCTATCTGGATGCTTTGATCCAAATCGGCTGTCTGGGCCTTTTTCAGCGGTGTCGTGGCCATTGTCGTCGGTCCTGTCCTCAAGGTTTGGGGCTGCGCCGCGCCCTTGGCGTTTTGTATGCACATTCTGTGCCAGTTTCCCGCAGGACCACACGTGCCGGAAGCTCCCGTGATTTGAAGCCAAAACGGGCGCAGCTCCAAGGTTGGTGGGGCTGATAGGTGACGCCCAGATACTTGCAGGTACCGCAAACACCTTGGTTGTTTGGTTTGATGGGCGACTTGGGCTTCATTTGCGATAACCCGCCAGTTTCAGCCATAAATTGTGGATGTGAAACCGTAGGCCCGCTGCCACGCACAGCACGGCGCACAGGCCCATTGCGCCGCCTTTCAACTGGGTGCCCTCATGCCACAAAACGCGCGCCTCACCGGCAAAAAATAGGCCGACTAGAACGAAACAGAAGGTGCTTATCATTTCGCCTCGGCTGCGGTGTGCACGGGGGCGGTGTTGGGGGTTCTTCATGAAATGACCTTTCCGTTTTCGTCAAAACGCATGTCTTCCGGTAGATCCACATCAGGGGGATCAACCTGTTCGTCGTTGTTTAGCCGATAGATAAACGCCAGCACGGCAGCGACGGCTGTGTAAAGCGGGCCCGGAATTTCATCACCAATTTGACCGGCAAAATAGAGAGCCCGCGCAAGCAATTCGTTGCGAAAGACCGTTACGCCTGCGTCCTTGCCGATCTTGATAATTTCTTGTGCCTGGTTGCCGCGTCCCATCGCCAAAATCATCGGCGCGCCTTCGGTGCCAACCTCGTATTTGAGAGCGACGGCAAAGTGTGTCGGGTTGGTGATAATCGCGGTTGCCGTTGGCACAGCCTCCATCGCGGCTTTGCGTTCCTTGGCGCGGGACACGGCTGTCATCTGCATCCTACGGATTTTGGCCTTCACCTCGGGCGAGCCTTCGGTTTGCTTGCTCTCGTCCTTGACCTCTTGGAGGGTCATGCGCAGCTGTTCGTTATGTTGGTAATGAGACCAGATCACATCAAAAACCGAGATCGCAGCCAGCACCAATAAGAAGACAATTACCAATAGCAAAAAAACGTCGCCCATACGCGAAAGCCCCCCCATGAGATGGGTGTTGGGCGTAGTAAACAGCGCATCAATCGTGGCCATAAAGACCAGCAGGGCACTCCCTATCAGTGACGTGACTTTGCCGATGGCCTTGAGCATTTCGACCAAGGCCTTCACGGAGAACATCCGTTTGATCCCGCTCAGCGGGTTGATGCGGTTGGGTTTGAACGCCAGCGCTGAGTTGGACCAGTTGATCGCGCCAGACATGCCCATTTGGGTCATCATGACGATGATCAGGAGTGGCATCGCAAAAATCACTGACTTCCAGAACAAGAACTGAAAGCTGGCACCGAGGTTGCGATAAACCTCATCCATGACGCCCTTTTGTCCCGCGAAGGAGAAGAGGCTGGACCATTCCCGCAGCAAGGAAGGCATGAATGGCATCAGCCCGATGTAGAGCAACAGCCCCACCAGCAGCGTTGAAAAGACGAACAGTTCTTTTGAGCTCGCGACTTGGCCGTCTTCCTTGGCTTTTTCCAACCGTTTCTGGGTTGGGTCCTCTGTCTTTTCTTGGCCTTCGCTTGCGCCCTCTGCCATTAGGTCGCCTCCGCCACTGTGTCGCGCACGAATTGCAGGACGAATTCAACCATGTCTCGGATCGCGTATCCCATTGGTGTCGTTGCCAAGTAGAGCGCGAAAAAACACGTCAGGATCGTGAGCGGAAAGCCGAAGGAAAAGAGATTTAGCTGGGGCGCGGATCGGGTGACCACGCCGACGGTCACGTTGGCCAGCAGCAGGATTGAAACCACGGGCAATGACAAAAGGGATGCAATTGCGAACATATGGCCACCTGAATCGAGACCAGCTGAGATCAGGAATGACATGTCACGCAACTGCCCCAGGGGGAGGACTTCGTACGTCATGCGCATGATTGCGATGCAGTGTAGGTGTCCGTCCATCGACAGAAAAACTGCGATTGCGAACAGGTTTAGGATTTGGCTCACAACTGGGGTTTGGCCGCCTGAATTGGGGTCGACCTGCGCAGCAAAGCCCAAGCCCGCAGAGGCCGCAATCTTTTCGCCAGCAAGTGCGACAGAGGAAAACAGAACCGATAGGATGAGCCCGAGCGATAGCCCAATCGCGACTTCGATAAAGATCACCTCGACCAGAGCGAGAAACGGCAGGCTGCGCGGATCTGGGACTTCGATCATACCAAAGAGGGCCGATGAAATCAGGACGGCCACGATAATGCGCGCCTGCACTGGGATGGCTGCCGCACCAAAAAACGGCGCTGATAAAAAGAACGCGCTAAGCCGTATGGTATGAAGAAAAAACACCAGACCTAGGTCAAACACCTGCTGCAACTCGATCCCGCCGATCCCCATCAACGTATCAAGACTGGGAACCTCCGCGATCATTGGAGAAGGCGGATCTGCTCAAAGATGGTTGCGAAGTAATCCACCATCTGCTGCATCATAAATGTCGACAGACCCGCCATTGCGGCCAACACGATGACCAGTTTTGGCACAAAGCTGAGGGTCATTTCGTTGATCGAGGTCGCCGCCTGCAAAATGCCAATGACCAAGCCAACCGCAAGCGCGACGGCCAAAATTGGGCCGGAGGCCATGATGATCTGCCAGAATGCGCCGCGGAGGCTTTCGATATTTACGTCAAATTCCATAGGTCAATTCACATACGTCGATGCGAGAGAGCCGATCGTCATCGCCCAGCCATCGACCAGAACGAACAGCAGCAGCTTGAATGGAAGCGATACCAACATCGGGCTGAGCATCATCATGCCCAATGACATCAGGATCGATGCGATGACCAAGTCGATGACTAGGAAGGGCAAAAACAGCAGGAAACCGATTTGGAACGCGGTCTTCAGTTCAGACGTGATGAACGCGGGGAACAGGACCGTGTAGGGCACTTCGTCGTTGCTGGCATAGGGCGCGTCTCCGGCCATTTCGGCGAACATCGCTAGTTCTGCTTCTCGTGTGTTGAGGATTAGGAAATCGCGTAGGATCGACGCGCTAAGTTCGATGGCGGGCACCGGTCCAAGTTGCCCATTCAAGTAGGGAGAGATTGCCTGCGTATACATCTGCTCAAACGTTGGTGCCATGATGTAGAACGTCAGGAACAGCGCGATTGAGATCAGGACCTGATTGGGCGGAGTTTGTTGCGTGCCCATGGCTTGGCGCAAGATCGATAGGACAATGATGATCCGGGTGAACGCTGTGATACCCAAAAGGAAAGACGGCAAGATCGTGAGCACTGTCATCAGTGCCAAGATCTGAAGCGAGAGCGAATAGGTCGTCTCACCGTCGTCGCCTGTGCGCACGTTCAGCGCGGGCATTCCGTCAATCATACCCTGTGACAGGGCGGGCCCGGCCAGCGTGATTAATAGGGCGGTTAAGCCCAGTGATGCGAACGACCTAGGGAGCATCGGTATGCTCGCCCCTAAGAGTGTTCGGGTCGACCGACGCGCCATCCTCTAGTTTGATCATCGCAGCTTGACCGCGCGCGCCGTGCAGAACTGCGACGCGCGCGCCGCCAATGTTCAGCAACGACACCTGTAGGGAACGTTCCAATTTGTAGGCGTCTAGCAGGACGATCTCACGCTCGTTAGTGCCGAGCTTGGCTTTGATCGTACCCGCCTTTGCAACAATAATTTGACGCACAGCAATCAGCGCACCCAAGAACGCGAGCACGATAAAAATGCTGCTTAGGTCGGGGGTGGCGGTGGCCATGTGCTGGGCTCCGGTGTTGGGTCAGGCTGGGGTTCGCGCGAGGCGCATGTTGTGGCTTTTAGATCCGCTCGACCCGTTTTTCGGGGTCAACAATATCGGAGAACCGGATGCCGAACCGCTCACCGACCATGACGACTTCGCCCTTGGCAATCATTGTTCCGTTAACCAAGATATCCAGCGGTTCACCCGCAAGACGATCCAGCTCAACCACCGAACCCTCGTTTAGGCGCAGAAGGTCCGCGATAGTGATTTCCGTACGGCCAACCTCAATCGACATCTCAACTTCGATGTTTTCAAGGGCGCGCAGTTTGTCGGCTTCGCTGGCGCGTGGGAGGGTTTGCTGATCATCATCTGACATATTGAGAACTCACTTTTCTGCGCTGGATTTATCCAGCTTGCGGGTGATTGTGATGGCGCTGGTGCCGCCAACCTCGCCAATATCGGCGACAAACATTTTCTGACCTTTGACAATCACGCTCAGCCCTTCCGTCAGCTTGATCGGAAAGACATCCCCGATTTCCATGGCCAACATGCTGCGGAGCGAAAACTTGGGTTTGCCGAGTTGCACATTCAGGGGCAAAGGGACCTGCATGACGGCATGCTCAAGCCGCTCGCGCCATGTCAGGTCGTCGTCGATTACTTCGGATTGCATCCGTGATCGTAGCTGGGCAGCAATCGGTTTGAGGGTTTGTAGCGGATACAGGATATCGATCGAGGATGGCTCGCTTTTGGGCAGCTGCACCACAAACGAGCAAACGATGATCGTTTCAGTGCCCTCAACGAATGATGCAAATTGCAGGTTTTCCTCGCGGGCGTGCTCCGAAAAGGTGAGGGGCATCAAATCCTGCCACGCCATCAGAAGTATCTTGTTCAGGCCTTCGGTGATGATCTCAATGACGCGGGTTTCAGTGGCCGTGAATTCATTGCGCGGAACGTACTTAAGACCCAAATCACCGCCGTAGTAGGCATTGGTCAACGCCGAGATGAATTCTGGTTGGATCACCATCATCTTGGTGCCGCGCAGTTCATCGATGCGAGAGGTGCTCAGGCTCATCAGTGATGCGGCACCTTCACAATATTCGTCAAAGGTTTTGACTGTCGGCATCTGTGCCGAGATACGGGGCTGAACCCGGAGCATTGGTTGGAACACGACCCGGGCAAGGCGGGCAAAGCGTTCATTTATCACGCGTAGGGCGTAGTAGTCGCCAAGCAGCGACAGGTCGTCTTCGCCAAAGGCAAAGTCTCGCACATCCTTTTCGGACACAGTGCCAACACCCGACGCGCTGCCGTTTTGATCGAGGCTGCTGATCAGCGCATCGACTTCGTCTTGCGAGAGTTTTTTGGAGGACGACATGCCGGCTTTCTCGGGGCTATTGCATCACATAAGACGTCAGGTGAACGCCCTCGATGCCACCGAAACCTTCAAGCCGTTCCAGTTCAACATTGATCGAATCCCGTATGTCGTCAGACAATTGCCTGCGTGCTTCACGGCCAACAACGTCCTCTTCGCCATAGTCGCTAAGTGTTTCGAGGATGGCGGCCTTGATCGCTGGCAGGTGCATTTCGACGTTTCGGAGGATTTCTTCGTCGTACTGCGTGGATACACCGATCCCCAACTGCAAGAACCGCCGGGAGTCCCGCAGGTTGGTCGTCAGGTTACCTGGAATTTCATAGTATAGCGTCTGAAAGACCTCTTCCTTGGAGCTTTCCTTGACCACCTTGGAACGCCGCTCTCCCTCGCCTTCTTCTCCTTCGCCCTCTTCTTCGGGCTCCGCTTCGGGGGCTGCGGCACCGTTGCGTTCGATGATCTCGGAGGCCAGCTCCTCAGGGGAGTGCGGCTGTGTCCCGAACATAAAATACCCAGCGCCAAGGCCAATGCCCAGCACAGCCAATGCGGCAAATACCATGATCAAGATTTTGACTAGGCCGGATTTTTTCTTTGGCTCGTCTTCTTCTTCGCTCATGTCGGGGTCCTCGTTCGAATTCTTATGCGATGATGCTGATAAGGGATGAGGTGTCCGCAGTGATCTGCGGTGCTTCCTCAACGGTATTTGTGGAGGTGGCTAGGCCGTTGGTGTCGCGACGCTCATTTGGGGTGTCGCCGCCTTGGCCCTGCCCACCGGTGTTGGCGGAGAACGAGGCAAGTTTCAGACCTGCCTCGTCGAATGCGCCGGAAATCTGTGTTTCGACGCCGCGCAGCATCGAGGCGGTAGATGCGACCTCAGCCGTGATGCGCAGTTCCATGCCCTTGCGCCCTTCGCTGAGCTTGAGCGTGATTTGCCCCAAGTGCTGCGGCAGGATGCTAAGGGTCAGCGTGCCGCCGGCCTGTACGGATTGTGCAGCGCGGTTCACGAGCGTTTTGGTCCAGCCTTGGTGACGCACGTCCAGCATCGCACCTGCCATTGCGCTTTGTTGCATCGGCGCCTGGGCCGGTGCTGCGTTGGATGTGGGGGTGCCCGTCGCACCCGTCGTAGCTGGGGCTGAGGTCATCACAGATGCCTCACTGCTCGGACGGGTTTCAGGGGGCAACGGAGTTGCGGTGTTGTGGTGCATAGCTCCGGGTAACCGTGCCGTTGTCCGCGGGATCACGCTTTGGTCGCTGGTTGTTTTGGGGGGCGATCCGGTAGCGTCATCAATGATTATTCCCTCCGTCGGTACCGTGCCTGTGGGTAGGCGTGTGGGGTCCGCTTTGCGCGCGGTTGTCTGTAGTGGAATTGTCGTCATCGCGGGGACGATAGTCGTTGGCTCAGGGGCCGCTGTACTGGCTGTGATCGCGGTTTGTTGAGCGATTTCGGATGGGGCCGCGGCCACTTGAACAATTGGTCGGGTTGCAGTGTCGAATGTGCTTTGTGGCTTTGGCGCTTGCAACACATCCGGTAGGCCAACTGGCTTCAGCTCAACTGAGACAGCGTCTGCATTAGGGCCGAGGTTGCTGAGGCTAGATGAGTTGTGTTGCGGTAGGCCTTTGAATTCCAGCGGCGTCGGAAGGCTTAACTCAACGTTTGGCTTCCCGTCCTGGGCAATGGGTATAACCTTAGAGGCCGGGTAGGGGGTCATTTCAAAATATGGCGGGATGGGCTTGGCTGTAGTCAGTTCTGTGACTGCTGCTGCGGCAATGCTCTGTTCCGATGGCTGCGGCATCAATTGTAGAGCGGTGGCCAAAATGGTGTCGATCTCGGCGACGCCCATTGGTGCAGCTTTGGCCAGATCATTGGACACATCAACGGAGTCCAGTGTGACTGTGACTTGTGTGACCGGCAATGATGCGCCCAACGTTTGATGGGCTGAGGCCAACATCATTTCGACTTTGGGGGCATTGGCCAACACATCTTGTTTTGATCTATCGATCCCTTTGCCCAGTGTCCCTTCGGGCAGCACTAGTTGGGACAAAGTTTGGGTTTGGGGCACGGCATCCAGTAATATGGTGATGGCGGCGATGTCGTCGGTCGGACTCTGTGTGGCCGCCAAAATATTGCCGGGTGCGTCGGGTATCACATCGGTCAGCACCGCTTGCTGATCTAACGTAGGAAGCTCTGTGCCTTGCGCCAAAGCGAGCGCATCTGAAAAGACCTCACCCGTACTTTGCGCCGTAGCGGTACCCATAGCACCGGGCACAGACGTAGGCATGACGCGGGGACTGCCCTGTGGGGCAGACATAGGCTGCAAAAAGCCGTGCCCTAAGTCCAAAATCTGTGTTGGTCCGTTCATCGGAGGTGTCGCTTATCCATTTGATCGGAAAAATAATGCAAGCAGGGTGCCAATACGCGCGTTCCGAGTGGCAAAATCGCGTCAGGTCCGTTTGATCCTGAAAGGCACCGCATTTGCGTGCTCTTGCTTGGCGTCCCGGTCTTGTTTTGCGGTGCGCTGGGCGACTTGGGCTTTTTCAGCCACTCGCTGCACTTTGTGCCCGATCTGGGCAATCGTCGCGGTCACTTGCTCTAGGTCTGTGCGCAGAAACTCAAGCTTGTTGTCCAGCGTCTGCATCTCTTCGATTAGGCGCAATTCGTACCATCGGTTGGTTTGCAATCGATGTGCTTGCATCACGTCGGTGTTGCGGGCGTCTTCGCGTAACTTTTTGATCCGGACAAGCAGGTCATCTAGATGGGCGATTTCCTTGATCAGGGTCTTTTGACGCTGCACATACTGGGGCATGCGCGCTTGCTCCTTCAGCGCCATGTTCTTGAGCAGTTTGACCTTCCGGTCGCTCATCACACACGCCCAACGATCGCGCTTAGCGTTTGTTGGCTTTCGGGGAGGCTTGCGCTTTGGCCGGCGGATTGACTGATGAATGACATCATTTTCGGCCATGACGCCACGGCTTCGTCCAGATCGCTATCCTGTCCCGAGATATAGCCCCCCATCAGCATCAAGTCCCTGTTTTCATTGTAAAGGGACACCATGCGTTTGAATTTGCGCGCCGCCGCCTGTTGCTGTGGCGTTACGATGTCGTTCATTACGCGACTGATGGACGAGGGAATATCAATCGCGGGATAAATGCCCATTTGAGCGATGGACCGACTGAGCACGATGTGCCCATCTAGAATGGCGCGCGCGGTATCCACGACCGGATCGTTGTCGTCATCGCCATCGGCCAAGACGGTATAGATGCCGGTGATGGAGCCTGCGTTTTCGCCAACACCCATGCCCGCGCGCTCAATCAAGGTCGGGATCATTGAGACGACCGAAGGTGGATACCCCTTGGA
This sequence comes from Thalassobacter sp., assembly GCF_982993085.1. NCBI lineage: Bacteria > Pseudomonadati > Pseudomonadota > Alphaproteobacteria > Rhodobacterales > Roseobacteraceae > Thalassobacter > Thalassobacter sp. The sequence goes on from NZ_CEZFMW010000008.1 coordinate 34,357, forward strand.
GGTCGGTGCCTCGCCCAACGCTAGGCCGATCTCTCGCTGTGCGTGCGCCACGCGGGTCAATGAGTCCATGATAAGCAGCACGTTTTTGCCTTGATCGCGAAAATGCTCTGCAAGTGCGGTTGCGCGGCGCGCGGCGCGGATGCGCAAAAGGGGTGAGCGGTCTGCGGGTACGGCCACGATGCTGATCCGCTCGCGGGCTGCGGGGTCCATGATGCTGCGAACCATTTCGCCGACCTCGCGGGCGCGTTCTCCGATCAGGCCCATAACCACGACATCAGCCGACGTATAGCGCGCCATCATGCCCAAAAGTACGGATTTACCGACGCCAGACCCCGCGATGATCCCGATCCGCTGGCCGCAACCAATCGTCAGCAACCCGTTGACCGCGCGAACCCCGACATCAAGCGCGCCGGGGATCAGGGCGCGGGCCAGCGGGTTTAGCATGCGCCCATTCAAAGGAACGCTAGCCGCGCCCTTTGGGACCTCTTGGTCATCGAGAGGGCGGCCCAATGCATCGACGACGCGGCCCAAGTAGGCGTCGCCTACATCGACTGAGATGCCTTGGTCCAACAGCGACACGCGCGCGCCTGCCTGCACGGCGGCGCCGGATTCGTATAGGATCAGCTTGTTGCGGCCTTCGTCGTACCCGATGACCTCGCCCAGAACATCGATGCCATGCGCCGTTTGGACCGAACAGACGGAACCTACGGACACAGGAAAACCGTCGCATTCTAGCAGCAAGCCGTCATAGCGCGAAACGCGTCCGCTTAGCGTTGTTTTCCTCGCTGCTTGACCCACAGGGCGCATGATTTGGTCAGTTAAGTTCATGCCTTTAGGCATCCGCCTTGACGGGTGGTTCTTCGAGGGGCTCGGTGTCGGTCCAATCCAGTGTGTCGCTGATTTCGGCGCCACCCACCCGAAGGCGCGCGTCGCCGCGGTGCAGGGACGGGTCGCTGCGCAATTGTAGGGGCGATGGATTTTGTTGCGCGTCAAACCCGCGTTGCACAAGGTCTAGGTCGTCGGGGGCGACGAACAGTTCCCGAATGCCCGCCAGATGAGCCATGTCGGCGATCAGGGCTTCAATCCGCGTGATCATCACATCGGGCATGTCTTCTAGCGCAAAGCCAATACGCTGTGAGGTGAGTTCAAGCACCGAAGCGTGAATGCGCTCAGATAAAACGTCGGTTTCGATCAGATCATCTGCGCTAAGCCGCGCGATGATTTGTTCAAGCTGGTGAAGCTGCACGCTTAGCTCTTGCTCACGCGTGCTTTCGGTCATGGCTTTGCCGGCTGATAGGCCTTCGGCGTAGGCATCATCGCGGATGCGCTGCAACTCTGCCTCATCAAGTGCGGGGGCTTGGTGCGGCTCATCCGAGGGCAGGGCGTCTTCTGCAGTCTCTGTCTCGGCCTCTGCATCTGGTTCTGGCTGGGCTTCGATCTCAACCGGTTCAGGCGGTGGTGTATCCTCTGCCGGTATGTCGGCGGTTTCGGCCTCGGCGGCGTGCTCTGGGTCTGCGGTGGGTTCGCTTTCGGCTGTGCCTTCGACCAATTCAGACGGCTGATTGGCCAATGGCACGGCAACGTCGCGCCAAGATAGGGCGCGAAAGGTCGTGTCGCTTGTGCTGCGAATGGTCTTGGCGAAATGATCCTTGTTAGCGGACCGACCCAAGGCCATGAGGGCCTCAATGTTTGCCGCCGGGGGGGCTTTTTTCTCTCGGATGCGGCTCATTAGACCATCTCATCGCCGCCGCGACCCGCCAGCACGATTGTGCCTTCGTCGGACATTTTGCGCGCAACTTCGATGATCTTCTTCTGAGCAGTCTGCACCTCGGTCAAGCGGACAGGTCCAAGGACTTCCATTTCGTCTTTGATATTGGCGGCGGCCCGCGAGGACATACAGCCAAACAGCTTCTCTTGCAGGTCTTCAGGCGCGCCTTTCATCGCCATGATGAGGTCTTCTGACTCGAGCGCTCTGAGCAGGGTTTGTAGCGAACGGTCGTCCGACATGCCGAGGTTTTCGAAGGTGAACATGTTGTCTTGGATCGCGCCCATCAGTTCCTTGTCTTCGCGTTTGATCGCGCCAAGGATGCGTTTTTCCATGTTGGCCTTGGTGAAGTTCATGATCTTGGCCGCCGCCTTTACGCCGCCAACCTTTGACGAACGCAGGCTGGTGTTTGCCTTGAATTTCATCTGCATCACGGCTTCCAGTTCGCGCAGGGCCTCTGGGTCGACGGTTTCAAGTGTCGCGATGCGGTGAATGATTTGGGGCTGCAAATCGTGTGGCAACAGGTTCAGCACATCGGACGCAAGGCTGTAATCCAAATAGGACGACACCAGCGCGATAATCTGCGGGTGTTCGTCTTGGAGAAGCTCAGCGATGGATCGCGCGTCCATCCAGTCAAGAATTTCGATGGGCCGTTCGCTGCTGGCAGGGGTGATCCGGCTCAGAACGGATTGTGCTTTATCCTCGCCCAAGGCGCGGTTCAGGACGTTGCGAATGTAGTTACCAGCGCCCAGACCAAGGCTTGTCTGTTGTTTGATAATTGCCAAAAACTCGTCAAGCACGGCGTTCACCGTTTCCTGATCGGTGCCGCGCACAGAATACATGGCCGCTCCAAGGTGCTGCACCTCACGCGGGCTGAGGTGCTTTAGGATTTCGGCAGCTTCTTCTTCACCCAGCAACATCATTAGGATCGCAGATTTCTGCGTTCCCGTCAGACGTGCGGTGATTTCGGCTGCTTCTTCGGTTGCAGCATTTGCTCCGTCCATGCGGCTATTCCTCCCGCTCGCGGATCATCCTGCTTGGTCCATGTCTTCTTCCATCATGGCCTTGAACACGTTGGACACGCGCCCTGCTTCGTCGCCCACGATCATGCGAATGAGCCTGATCTTGTCGTCGTAGCTGTTGGCGGTATCCAGCATCTCGGCAGAGATGGTTGATTTCTTGGGCTTGAGCTTGGCTTTGATCTCTTCCAGCGTTTGGCCTGCCTCCATTTCGATGGAGTCCATATCGATAATGTCGCCATCATCAGCGCTTACTTTGCGCATGCTATAGGCATCGCCAGGCGCGGTGAGGAACTGGGTGAGCAACGGCTTGACGATGCCAAGTGTGACGACCGCCAGCACCGCAACCCCCAAAAGATTGCGCAACATGTTCCGGACCCAAGGGTCTTCATGCCATTTTTGTTCCAGATCACCGGACATAGAGGCGATGACCGCTTCAGGTGATATGAAAGGCAAGCTCGACACAATCAGTGTGTCGCCGCGTGCGCCATTGATACCGACCGAGCGCTCAACCAATGCTTTGATTTCTCTGATCCGGGTGGGGTCCACGCCAATTGACGGTGGGGCGACGGCCTCTTCGTCGTCTGTAATGGGAAGGGGATCTTGCTCACGCAGAAGGACGGCGACATGAACCCCCGCAAGCATCGCCATAGGGCTGCTTTCGGACGATACTTTGCGGCTGATTTCATAGTTGCGCAGGTTGTTTGACGAACGCATGGTCGACTCTGGCCCGGCGCCACCATCATCCGCATCAACAGCGCCTTCCTCTAGGGCGGGCGTCGGCGGTGGGGTGTTGGAAACAGCACCAGGAATACCGCGATTGTTCTGAGACACTTCTTCTTCGAGGGCCATCTGCTCGCTCAGTAGGGCGGATTGGTCGGGAACAACCATATCCTCTGTGATCTCGCGGCGCGTAAAATCTATTTCAAGGCTGACCTGCGCCGACACATTGCCCGGCCCAACGATTGGCGTCAGGAGGCTTTCGATCCGAGTGCGGTAGATGTCCTCTAGGCGCAGTTGGTATTCGAGCTGCCGATCCGCCAAAGTTGTGGCGGGGTCGTCTACGGTGTCCGACAAAAGACGGCCATTCTGGTCGACCACCGTAACGGCGGTTTTAGGCAAATTCGCAATGGACGATGACACAAGGTTCACAATTGCCGTCACCTGTTGCGAACTAAGGCTTCGACCCGCTTTGACCTGCACAAAGACGGACGCGGTTGGGTTTTGCGCATTGCGCGCAAATGCGGACCTTTCAGGAATGGCAAGGTGCACGCGCGATGCCGAAATTACGTCAATTTCATTGATCGACCGGGCCAGCTCAATTTCTTGGCTTTGCTTCAGGCGCATGCTCTCGACGGAGCGGGACGTGCCCATCGGCATGTCCGCAAGGGCGCTGTAACCATCCGGCATGGACTGGGGCAAACCCTGTGCAGCGAGCGTCATCCGAGAGTTGTAGTAGTCTGAGACAGGCACGGTCACATCGCCGGTGGCGGGGTCAATCTGCACATCTGTGCCCGAATTGCGTAACGCATCCAACACCGCGGCTTTTTCGGCCTCCGGGAGGGAGGCAAAAAGCGTCGTGCGTTGCGGCACTTGCAGCGACATGTAGAGGATCAGGCCCAAAACAACGAGCAAAGCCGCAGCAATCACAGGGAACGCGCGCTGCACCGCAGGCTGGGTATAGACCATACGCAGCTCTTCCAACGTCTGCGTCACGCGGGTCGAAAAACCCGCGCGTGCTGGCGCAATTGGAGAGTTGGTAGAGCGGTCGCTCATGTGCCTGTTGTCCTCAAAACTGTTCTACTCGTGGTCTGCCCTAAACAGGCATGTTCATTATGTCTTTGTATGCGCTTAGCGCTTTATTGCGGACATTCAGCGTGAGCTGAAATCCGAGGGATGACACCTGCTGTGCCACCATAACTTTGGTCAGGTCTGTTTCTGTGCCCATCTCAAAATCGCGGACCAATTTGGCGGCGTCGCCTTGGGCTTCTGCGACGTTGTCGAGTGAATCCTTTAGTCGTTCGCCAAAGGTCGGGCCGTCTGGACGCATTTCGATGCCGTTGCCTGCCGCGCGCTGCGTCATTTCTTTGGCGCGGTTCAGGGCATCCGTGGCGGTGATCGAAGTCGTGGCTCCGACTGCTGGAACACTTGTCATGCTTACCTCCTATGTCTTTTGGGGCGCGGCGATTGCTTGCCCCATTGATGCCTGTGGATAGGAAAACTGTGTCGAAAACTGGTCGATCATAATGGCGTCTGCTGTGATGCAAGGACCTGATTTCAGGACCAACGCCCGTTGTATGACATTTTCCAACTCGCGGATGTTGCCGGGCCAGTCATAAGCCTCAAGGGCACGGATCGCGCAGGGTGCCAGATAGGCAACATCGGTGACATCGCGCACGTGGCGGACCAAAAATTCCTGTGCGATCGGCAAAATATCATCAGGCCGCTCGGACAATGGCATTGTGGCCACGGGAAAAACATTGAGCCTATAGAACAAGTCTTCGCGGAAGCGTCCCGCACTACATTCTTGCTGCATGTTACGGTTCGACGTGGCGAGAACGCGGATATCGACATCAATTTGACGGTTGCCGCCAAGGGGGGTCACGGCCATTTCTTGAATGGCGCGCAATAGCTTGGCCTGTAGCGTCATCGACATCTCGGATATCTCATCAAGCAGAAGCGTGCCCCCGTCGGCCGCACGGATCAGCCCAACATTCGCCGTAGCCGCGCCAGTGAACGCGCCCTTGGTGTGCCCAAACAGCATGGCTTCTAGCATGTTTTCGGGGATCGCGGCGCAGTTGATCGCCACAAATTCGCCGGCACTTCGGGTCGATCGGGCATGGATGTACTTGGCCATCACTTCTTTGCCGCTGCCGGTTGGGCCGTTGATAAACACACTCACGTCTGCTTGGGCCACTCGCGCGGCCATATCGAACAAACGCACGACGCCAGAATTTCGCACAATCGCTCGTCCAGTGCCGTGTAATAAAGCAACGATAAAGAGGGCTGCATATTCATCGTCTATTTGGTCGCCCAAAGCGACGATGGCGATTTTTCCACCCAGTTCAGTTGTGACAGAATACTCGGCGGTTTTTTCGTCGATGACTAGAACAGAGCGTGCGCCAACAGCTTTTGCGGCTTCAATTAGGCCGGCATCTTTCGCCAGCGTTTCTGCACGAGCCTGCGATAATACCAAAAAATCAGTACCGCTACGCTTTTGTGATGAATTGAAACTGGCATATTCGATTGCCTCAACGGAATGCTCCTGCAGTAATTGCAGAATTTTGCCAGCTAGGGCAAATTGCGTTGAATCGATTATTGCGCGTGGCATGCTCAGGCCTCCTTATTGAGGTCCAAAAGGCAAGTTTGATGCCAATAATCCCTAGATCGAAAAATTTCTTGAAAATTTAATATATGAATACCTAAAGATATTAGTCTTATATCTCATTTGCTAATTATCGCCTTCGTGAATTTAAGTATCCTTTTGATATTATTACTTTGATTGCAATATTGATGAGGACTAGCAATATTGTTGACAGCAAATAATTTTATAAATGGGTAAAAAAATGACACCGCCAATTAGTAGGCGTTATCAAGATAATTTGATTGTGGGGCGATCCCCGGCAATCGCCGGTATGTTAGCCGATATCCAAAATGCTGCTCCCTACAACGTCAATATTTTGACGAGCGGGCCAACTGGCGCCGGAAAAGAACTCGTTGCGCAAACAGTACACGCAAAATCAAAACGCAATGGCGCGTTGGTGAGCGTCAATTGTGCGGCTATTCCCCGCGATCTTTTGGAGGCTGAATTGTTTGGCCATGAAAAAGGCGCGTTCACTGGGGCCGCTAGCCGCAGGGTTGGTCGCTTTGAGGAAGCTGATGGCGGCACGCTTTTTCTGGATGAAATTGGGGATATGCCGCTCGACCTCCAAACAAAATTGCTTCGCGTGCTTGAGACGCGGACGATCTCACGCATCGGTTCCAACAAGGAAACTGCCGTGGACTTCCGTCTTGTTTGTGCGACGCATCAAGACTTGAAGGCAAAGACAGCACGGGGCCTCTTTCGAGAGGATCTAATGTTCCGTTTATCTGTAATTGAGATCCGAGTGCCGCCACTCAAAGACCGTTTGTCTGACATCCCAGAGCTGCTGAGCAAGATGGCCGAGCAAATGGAGAACGACGGTACTGGTCTGATTGCACCCGAAATGACTCAAGCGGGCCTTGATGAATTGATGCGCTATGACTGGCCAGGCAACGTACGAGAGTTGAAAAATTTCTTTCAAAGGGCAGCTGTTTTATCACGTGGTGAGCCCATAGACAACGCGTGGGTCCGTAGGTTGTTGTTCGGTGAGATCAAGCTTGTCGATGAGCAGGATCAAATTTGGAATGCAATCCAAGTATTGCCACGATCAGATCAAGTTTTACCTTGCGGGATGATGTCTGAGGAAAGCGGTGGATTGTCAGTATCACGCGACGCGATCCGTGAGTTCCTTGAAAGCAAAGCCGTTTTCTCCGTCAGAGATCACTTGGCATCGCAAGAAAAAGATACAATCGAGATTGCTTTGGACTTGGCTGACAACAATGTGTCGCGCGCAGCTCAACATCTGGATTTAAAGCGAACGACGCTTACAGCGAAAATGCGTAAATACGGTATTGGTTACGAGGCATCTGTTGATGACTGATCTGTTTCATTGAACTGGAATGCTCCAGGATATATCTACGATTGAGCAATGACGAAGTGTGTCAGGTTGAAGGTAGCCGTCTTCTGTCAATAAAATACGCTCCCGTAGCGCTAATAAAACGGATGCTGGTCTTGGCGGAGTGCCGCTCAGTAGGGAAATAAGGGTATCGAACTGGCTACGCCCAACTGTCACGTTGGCTTGCATTACTGGTCGATTTTCTTCAATTTCAAGCGTACCTATGATACCTACGGCTCTGCATTGTGCGGGCTGAAGCGTCAAAACAACATGGCCACGTGCCACGTTCTTGAGCGTTCCATTCACAACCAGGTGTGGATCCGTGTCGTGCCCGATTAGTGTAATTTCAGCTGATTGAACGGTTACATGCACAACATCAATGTGTTCCACGGCGAGTATCCTCCGCATTCAAGTATTTCATTCCGGAGTCACTCCTTCAAAGTATTCTTGAAGCAATGGCTGCATCCGTTTGAACGCGGCTGACTTAATTTGTGAAATCCGCCCAGGTGACACATCAAGAACTGCGGCAATCTCATAAATATTTAGCTCCTCAACATAATAAAGTTGTAGAACCAAAGCCTCACGATCTGGCAGTTGTTTTAGTGCATCAAGCAAAGCCAGCTTGAGACGCGATCCATCAAGCATCTGTTCAATCGGCGCATCTTGGGCGGCAAACCACATTGAGTGTTCGTCGTATTCATCTTCAATCGAATTTTGGTAACTCGCATTAAGGATCTGTTCCCACTCATTGAACTCGTTCAATGACATTGCAACGGCATTCGCCAATTCAGATTTTTCTGGGGTACGACCAAGCTCTTGTTCTAAACGATCACGGGCTGCGTTAACAGCTCGATTAATCTTCATTGATTTACGGCTGAGAACGGAATTTTTCCGTAGAAAGTCGTTCATTGCTCCGCGTATGCGGATAACTGCATAGTTTTCAAATGACACACCTTCTTGCCGGGTATATCTTTGCGCGGCTTCGATCAAACCAATCAATCCTATTTGCAGCAGATCGTCGAATTCAATAATCGATCGCATACGAGAATGTACGCGGTGGGCTATACGACGGACAAGCACCTCATGCTCACGCACGATTTGTTCTATGTTGGTCTGAGAAGAGGTATAGCCATTCATCAGGATGGTTGGTCAGCTAACGCTGTTGACCGTAGTATCGGCCACTCTGGCGCTATTGCGGGGCGACGACAAAATATTTTTGAGCATTGTATCAAAGTCCGAAATTTGCCGCTGCTCTCCGGGTAGTTGCACAATAGGTTTACAGCGAACGGCAGATTGAGCGATCGCCTCCCGTTGTGCCACGTGACCACAATAGGACAGAGAAACGGGGAGAAAATTGGCTACCGTACGTGCGAAATTGTCAAAGACGAGCTGTGCTTGTGACCTGCTGTCCGCAATATTTACCACAACGTTGAACTGCGTAATACGATATTCAAGATAAGCATTTTTGATTAATGCATAGGCGTCAACAAAACTGGTGGCCTGCCCGAGCAAAACAATAACAACGTGGTCGGAATTGGCCATGGAATTGAGCACAGAGCGCCCGGAACCCGCCGGTGCATCAACGACAACAAACTTGGTACCGTCCATCGTGTCGCGAAGCTGAGGTATCAAATCCTTGATCGGGTCGCCATCTTTTTCGACTTTAACGCTTGCGCCCGTGCGTCCCGGTAAAATTGAAAGCGCGCCCGTGGTATCCTGTATCGCATCAGTGATTTTGCATTCGCCATCCAACACGCTAATCAAATCTTTCTTAGGCTTATGGCCCAGAAGGATGTGGACGTTGGCGGCTAATAAGTCAGCATCGACGAGCAATGTGTTCCCAGCGATGGCTTGCAGCCTTAGGGCGTAGTTGATGGCGAGGGACGATTTTCCAACCCCACCCTTACCGCTTGCAATTGTTATTACTGTCGTCATTTGAATCTCCGGTGCCAACACAGGAATGCATGAATCAGGCCAAACAACATTGGGCGGGAAAAATATGTATGCTGGTACGCCATGGATCTAAGCAGACCATCGGCGCAAGGGACCGCTATCGATATGAACAAAATTTGGGTATCGGCCTACACCGCCAGGGCATATCCGACGCGCCGTGCGGGTCAGTACGGACATCGGCACGTCCGGCAGTGAGAAATCAATTGCTCGTGCCTGCACATGTAGTGAATTCCGAGCCACGTTTTGGCTGGTTCTTCGAAGCTGATCATTTGTCGCCTTGGAGCGATAGCCAGATGTTATTCGAACCTTGACCGGATTGCCGCCGCGTCCAAAGTGATTACATATTTCGAGAAATGTTTTCAGTATGTTACTGTCAAATATTTTGATTTCGTTACGCCGCCAATCGCGCAAGAATCGATGGATCTGACCGGTTTGATCGGTGCCTAAACCAGCGTTTGTGCGCAGTGATATCGCCAAACTCTCATTGGTATTTGGGTTTTCAAAGGCGATCTGAAGCGGTCGCGACGCTATAAATTCAGCTTGGCTTGTCAGCGAATTGCGGTTTGTTGAAGAGGGGTTCCCAAACAAATCGAGAGAACCGCTGGAATGCGATGAAAAGGTAGATGATTTTGAAAAAAGCCCCCCACCGCTGGTCAAGTCCAAGAGGGGAGCGGCCATGCCTGTACATGGAGCAGACAACGCAGCGATGCATACTGCTCTACGTGTCAGAACGCTCTGCTGTGTCATGGTCTTGCCCCTTCCGAAAGTGATTGCAAAATTTTGCCGGATCTAGCGGGTCAGTTTTTCGATCATGTCGGTGTAGGCTTGCAAAATGCGGGACGAACCCGAGAATTGTTGTTGCGCGCGGATCATACTGGTCAATTCAGTCGTTAAATCCACGTTGGACGCCTCGAGCAGGCCTGTTTGAATGCTCCCAAACCCTTCTTGGCCCGAAACACCTAAGACAAGCTGACCAGAATCTTGGCTTTCTTGGAACTTATTCATCCCAAGCTGTCGCATAGACGTTGAATTTGGGAATACAGCGATCGCTAGCTGCCCAATGAGCACCGGATCGTCTGGCCCGTAGGTTGCCAACATTCGACCATCGGGGTCAATCTCTAGGGCCGTCAATTGCACGCCTGCCTCGTTTTGGAAGGGTACTACCATCTGGCTTAGGTCGGTGCCGCCAATTCCATCATATCCAAAAACGAGATCATTCGTGGATGATCGCAAAATGCCGTTTCTGTCGAGTGAGAATTCACCGTCGCGCGTAAAGTTGAGGGTATCCGAAGGCGTACCATCAGGGTTGGCTGTATTTGTGATGAACATGCCGTTTCCAGCAATAGCCATATTCAAAACGCCTTCGCGCTCCATAAGGCTGCCTTGCTTTGCGCTTTGACGGGTCTGCTCGATAAGGCTGCCAACACCGGTTGAGGTTCGTGTCACCGTTTCGGGCGAAGCTCCGCTATAGAGGTCCGCAAAGCTCGCGTTGCTTTTGCGAAATGCGGTCGTGCCTGCGTTTGCAACGTTGTTGGATACAACGGAGATTTCAAACATCGACGTGGACATGCCTGACAAGATTGTCCCGAACATCTGCAAATTCCTCTCATTCTGGTCAGAGCAATATTGCAGATGTCATGCCAAACTACGGCTTGGCCGGTTAATCACTTCAAATAGTCGAACAATGTTGTTTGCCCGATTTGCGAATAGGCCTGACGCGCCGCGTTTTGGGTCATCAATAGCGATTGAAGCTCTGTGATGACCTTTTCTAGATCTGCCGCTGACATTTCGTTGACCTGTGATTGAAGGGTCACGGACCGCGATGCCAAAACTTCCTCTTGGACTTCGGCACGTTGCAATCGCGCGCCGACAGTCGTGCGGGAAATGGCGATGTCTTGGCCAGCGTCCACAATTTTTGACAGCTGCGCAGACAAAGTTTGTGCTTTGGGCACCATCGTTGCGGCTGGGTTGCCGCCCGTTGTGATCGTGAATGGCGGCTCTTTGGAAGCAAGATCGACCCCCTCAACCATGAGATCCGAGAGTGAGATTTCCCCGGTAGTGGATGTTAACTTCAAATGGCCTTCGTTAACGATCGCTGTGACGCCGGTCTCAAAAGTGCGCGCGTTGATGGCCTCTGCGATGCCTGAATGCGATCCGTCTACGACATTCGCGGCGGTGATTGATACGCTTCCTTCTGGCCCAGATAACACAAATGACCACTCACGTGGGGTGCGATCTGCGTTGATGCGCAGGGACATCCCCTCCCGTTCTGTGGCGACTAAAGTGTCCTCATGGGTTGCAGCGGTGGACAATGAAGCGATGAAACTGTCGACAATATCGAACAGGCTTTTTGATCCCGCGTCGGTCGAGATTTGCATAAACACTTCCCCACCGTTGACGGACGTGGGCAACCTCATACTTTCTGAAGCCGCGAGCGTATGCTGTCCGCCATCGCCAAGATAGGTAACGCGGCCGTCAGCCTCTTCGCGAAAGGGTTGCAAGTCGGTGTTGTACCCGCCGAACAACGCCTGACCATCGGGGGTGCGCGTGTTCGCGAGACCCACCAACGTGTCGCGCAACTCGTTCACTTCGACACGAATGGCATCCAAATCGGGTTCGGAGAATGTATCATTATTGGCGGCAATCACCCGCTCACGCATTTGGATCATAATGCTATCGACGTTTTCCAGCGTCGTGTCCGCCATGGTCAAACGCTCTTGCGCGGTGGCCACATTGCGCTGAAACCCGGATAGTTGTGTCACGCGCTCTTCCATGGCTGACAGCTTGACGGCCTCAATAGGCTTGTCTGAGGCTTGGGTGATTTCCTTGCCTGTTGAGACCTGCGTTTGGCGCAACTGGATTTCTTCGTTCAGTTGCGAAAAGCGGTTCAACATCTGATCTGCGAACATCTTGGTGGAGACTGTCATGGCGATCCTCAGGCGATTTGCAGGAGCGTATCAAACATTTCGCGCGCGGTTTGCAGGATGCGCGCGGCGGCTTGATAGGCTTGTTGTTGTGACATCAATTTGGCGGCTTCTTCGTCCATGTTTACGCCGCTAAATTCGCTTTCTGCGGCGATGGCGGCTTCATGGACGGCGTCATTGGAAAGACGGGTCAGGCGAGCAGCCTCTAGTGTTGCCCCGACCCCGGCAGCAATCGTGCGGAACTCATCCTGAAAACTGGTTTCACCGGCCCGTTGTTGTCCAAATGATGCCAAAACATCCATGTTTTGCGCATTTCCGGCGGAGCGTTGTGCCGTCGAAAGGTTAAAGGCATCGCCTGTGTCGGCAAACCCTGACAGCTCAATATCCTGACCCGAAATGTTGAACCGCGCCAATCCATTGGAGGTGCGCGTAGCGATTGAAACACCAGACTCTCGATCAAAGAGTTCAACGCGGCCCGTCGCGGCATCGATCATCTCAACGCGGAAATGTTCCGGCGCGCGTTCCGCTTCGGCCAATATGGGGCCAACGTCGAACTGCCCTGCAAGCTGCCGCGCGCCTTCACGGCCCATAATGACAATCAATTCTTCATCAGGAATATTGCTGAGGCGAATGAATGAGCTGGCGGCGCTGGTTCCGCCGGCCACAATATCCAAGGCTGAACCATCAGTGCTATGGGCATGTAGAATACCGTCTTCAACACGCAAATCTGCGTGGGCCACTTTGAAGCCAAGGGCTTCGGCGTCGGTGCTTGGGGTGATGGCAATTGTGCCGATCCCGGCCTGCTTGGCGCGCAGCGATAGCGTGGGTGCGCCCGTTGTATCGGTCCCGAGGTCTACACTCAGCCGGCCTTGCAGACTGAGCGGTACGTTAATGTCGAGGTCACCGTTCAGGGCGGTGACTGTGACGCTATGCGCGGTGCCTTCAAGCGTTAGGCCAATTTCATAGGTGCCGTCACTCAGGTCGGTTGGAATGGCGCGGCCCTGCACTGATGCGCTTGATTGTACAGTGCTAAGGCCAAACGCGGCCGCAGTTGAATTGGCAACCGGCGTGAGACCTTGCCCAGATAAATGCCCGCCAGCCACTGATAGCGACAGAGCATAGACGCCGTCTTCGCCGACAAGCGATGTCGAAATGCGGTCTGCTTCTGGGCCAGTCACCTCAAAGTCTAAGGGGCTGACGCGCGTAGGGTCTGTCTGTGCGATACGTGTCAGGGTGTATTCAGCGTCGCCCAACATAAAACTGGTGCTTTTGCCCACATCAGGAAAGTTTTCGGCAGGCATCGATGCGCCAAGCAACAAGGGCACAGGGGCCTGCGCGCGCATTTGGGATGCTGTGTCCAGAGCGATCATTTCGGCCGAAGGCGTCGCACCGCCGATTGCATTGGCGCCAAAGACAGTCCCGTCGGCCAAGGTTAATGTGGTTTCAAACCGTGCAGATGGTGCACGTGTGCGTGTGCCGTCCGCGCTGGTTCCTGCACCGTCGAGGACCGTATCAATGTTGTATCGTAACGCGGCCGCAGTACCACCCGCACTGAACTCTCGCTGGACCAACCCTCCGACCATTGGATCGGTGGCTGAGGTCATCACATGCCCGACCTCACCTGTGCGGTCACTGCTGAGCGTGAACTCTTGGCTGCTGATAAATTGAACTGTGCCACTGATCCGCAGGTCACCGCTTAACGCGATTGCAGTTTCGGGCGGGTCACCATCATCAAGGGGAAGGGGCTTGAAGTCTTGGTCAAGAGAGGCAGCCTGAATGGCGACACCCGTGGTGGACGCATTGCTAAGCCCAATGTCGAAACCGTCCACTTGGATCAACATGAGCGCGCCGGGCGTCGCAGATAGCTGTGCTTGCACGCCGGTTTCATCGCTGCGGCTGTTGATCGCGTCGGCCAGCGCGCTCAGATCGCCATTGTTCACTTGCGCGCTTATGTTCAACGGATCACCGTTGCGCCCGGTGATGTCAAACTCAACCGCGCCACTGCCGAGTTCTTCGAGCGTCAGTCGAACCGCTGTTTGTGCTTGGGCCGATACACCGACTGCCGCGAATTCAGCGTTGGCCATTTCCGCGACATAGGCCGCGTCTACGGCGGCAGGTATTGTCAGGGACCGTGCATATCCCTTGGACATTTGCAGTCTGACTGTTTGTTCTATGGTGTTGTTGACCCGGCTGTCGGTTGAGATCATGCCTATGTTGCTGCCGCGCAAACCGACCAAGCTTGTGGACAACGTGTTCAACCCGCTTTGCATCGGATCGGCCCCGGTGCGGCTTTGCGTGATCTCCATCCCGCGGTAGCCGGTACCACTGCTGAGTGTGCTGTAATCTGCGCGGTACTCGGCTTCGGCGTTAAATCCGTTGCTGGTAGTGATGAACTGTTCTACCTCATTCGGGGCCAGTGGTGGGCCAGAGATCTGGCGGCCTTCGCGCGTAAAAATGCGCAATTCGGATGCGGCTTGTCCGAATTGCACATCGGTGGCCAGCGTATTCCCTTCGGCGGACACTGCGGACATAGCAGTCAAAACGCGCGACCCGTCTGAGGCCAATGACAGCCCGCTTTCAAAACCGGACACGCTTAGCCCCAGATCGTGAATCGTTTGACCATCCGCCGTCGCGAGTACACCCATATTCAGGTATTCCGCGATTTCGGTGCCCGACTGCCAATTGTCTGCGCTGACGGTTTGTGGGTCCAGGGCAAAGCTATAGCTGTCTCCGTCCAGCTCCAGCGTGATTGCGGCGATATCGGCGCCCTCTGTGGCCGAGACGGTTGCGGTGGTTTGCGTCGCAAGACTTGCGAGTGTGATGTCAGTGGTGCCACGCGGAATGCTGCCCACGACGCCGCCGCGCAGAAATTCCTGTGCGGCCACGGGGGATAGATTGTTGGCCAGCATATCCGTCAAAGCAGGCACGCCGGATCCCGCATCTGCGGCGCGCAACGTTTCAAGCTTGGCCGTGCCCAAATTTGAGGTTTCGGGGTAGATCGCCACCGTTGAGGCGGCTGCGATTTCCTCTGGGCGGCGCAACAGAAAACTGATCCTAGAGGCATCGCCTGCCGCCCGCTCAAATACGATTTTGTCGCCGTCTTTTGGAGTACCAGTTACGTCTATAACTGCGCCGTTAGCCTCAATCTTGGTGCGACCAGTGGCCAGAACGCTGCCGGTGTCATCAGTCAGGGTCCATTGATCGGTGCGCGCGTTGAACTGCATCGACATTTGCTGCAACTGATCCGCACGTCCAGGTACCAAGCGAATAGCGGCCTCAGCGGTGCCTTGGTTGGTTTGGCTGGCTTGCGGGGTAAAGCTTGCGGTGGTGAATAATTCCTTGCCCAGTTGACCTTCCAGGTCGATGCCCTGCGCATGCTGGGTATTCATCTTTGCGGTAAAGGACCGTGCAAGTGTGTCCAGTTCTGACAGCGCCCGGTTCGTCGTGCCATGCGCATCGACTAAACCTCGCAAAGCGCCGCTTTCAAGCTGGGGCACGATCTGTCCCGATCCAATCCGGAACATGATGCTGCCTTGCTCAGACTTCACGACGCTCAACGTTTTGCTGTCCTCACCCCGGAGGATCAGCGCGCCCGCCTCAGAGGTGCCTAACCGCAGCTCGGCCTCATATCGCTCACCTATCGTGACGCTCAGCGGAACCATCTTTGAAAGATTGTCGATCAGCCGGTCGCGTTCATCCAAAAGCGCGTTCGGTGGTGAGCCGCCAAGGTTTGACGCCCGCAACTGTCCGTTAAGGCTCGCGAGCGCATCAAGGTTTTGATTCACACCGACCAATCGCGTCTCGATTTCACTGGCGGTGCCATCGGCCAGATCGCCCAACAACAAGGCAGTCGTGTTGAACGCGTTGCTGACGGTGTGACCCATGTCGATCGCCACGGCCCGCGCGGCCAAATCGCCGGGCTGTGCCGCGATCTGCCCAAGCGTTTCAAAGAATGCGGTCATCGCGACACCCAGATCGCCATCATTGGGCAGAATGCTGTTTTCCAGTCGCTCTAGCTTGGTCACAAACGCATCTGAGCTTTCGAAACGCCCTGCTGCCGCACGTTTGCTGTCCGTCAGAAACGAGTCGTAGGCGCGCCGCACGTCGTCTAGGCGCACGCCCATGCCGGTCTGCGCGTTCAATGATGTCAGCTCGCTCTGAACGCCCGAGACTTCGCTCAGGGTCGCGTCACGGCGACGATACCCTTCGGTGTTTGCATTGGCGATGTTTTGGCCGGTGACGTTCAGCGCCTCTCGTTGCGCATGGATTGCGCTACGGCCGATATCCAGCAGGCTTGCCATGGTCAGTCGTCCCCGTTTGAAACCCGATGCTCGAACTGCCGCACAAGTGCATCCGCAATTCCGAGGGACTCACGCTTGGACAGCGCGGTCGCGTATTCTTGGTCCAGCATAGAGTTAAACGTCTTCAGCCCACCGCTGTTTAGCAAGGGGTCTGCCAATTGGGCGGAACGTGCGCTCGACAGGATGGACTTTACGAACAAAGCCTCAAACTGTTCTGCGACCTCGCTCAGTTGTTGTTGGCCGCTGGATTGGCGCGCCTGCAGGGCGTCAGCTTGTGCGGCTGGTCCAACCGCAAGCTTGAGGGCAGAGGCGCTGATGGTTGTCATTTTTGTCGCCTCCGGCGTGCGGTTAAATAATGATCAACTGGGCACGCAGGGCACCCGCGACCTTAAGGGCCTCTAGGATCGCAACCAGATCGGATGGCGTGGCGCCGATTGCGTTGATCGCATCGACAACGTCGCTCAGGTTCACGCCGGGATCGAAGAGAAAGGCGCGGGCCTCTGGCTCGTCCACAATCAGCCCGGTGTCTGGTGTGATGATGGGTGCTGCGGGCGTGTTGATGATGGTGTTTTCGTTGATGATCGTCTCAGACGTGGGCGTGACTTGCGCGTCTTCGCGGATACGAACCGTCAGGCTGCCGTGGGTTATCACGGCGGGCGTCACGCTGACGTTGCCGCCAATAACAACGGTGCCCGTGCGTGAGTTGACGATGACCTGCGCGGGCGGTGCTGCGGGCTGGACCTCAACCTGTTCGATCAGGCTCGCGAAGGACACTTTTTGGGAGGGGTCGGTCGGAGCCAACACGCGGATGGATGAAGCATCAATCGGCACTGCGGTTTCACCGCCAAACACGACGTTGATCGCCTCGGCTACGTTTGCAGCGGTTGAGAAATCAGCTCGGTGCAAGTTGAGGACAAGATATTCGCCCGTGATGAACGGGTTCTCGACCATCCGCTCGACAGTCGCCCCCTGTGGGACCCGTCCAACCGTCGGCACGTTCACGGTCAGGGATGAGCCGTCCTCACCTGATACGCCCAACCCGCCAACCACGAGATTGCCCTGAGCAATTGCATAGGTTTCGCCGTCTACGCCTAGCAAAGGCGTCATTAAAAGCGTGCCGCCGCGCAAAGACTCGGCCGAGCCGAGGGTCGAGACAGTGACATCCAGCTCTTGCCCGGGCTTTACGAAGGCGGGCAAGTCAGCCGTGACAATAACGGCGGCGGCGTTCACTCCGTCTAGGGCATCTTGTTCAGCCACCATGCCAAAGCGCGAAACCATGGATTGTAGTGATTGAAGGGTGATCCCCAGATCGCCATCGCCAGTGCCCGACAGGCCAACGACCAGCCCATAGCCGACCAGTTGGTTGCTGCGCACGCCTGCGACGCTGGCCAGATCCTTTATCCGATCAGCGCTGGCCACACTGGTCCAAAGTGCGGCGATGAGCACGATGCATAGACGAAGAAGGGATGGGGTGCGCATGTCGATGCAGCCCTAGACCGGGTTCAAGGCGTTAAAGACCTTGGAGAAGAGGCCGCGCTTGGAGGTATCCGCGACATCCCCGGCACCGATGTAGGTGATCTCTGCATTGGCCAGCCGGTTGGAGTTAACCACATTTGCGGGACTAATATCGCGTCGACGCACAATCCCGCTGACGCGGACATATTCGTCACCGTTGTTCAGCGTCAGTTTCTTTTGGCCCAGAACCTCGAGATTGCCGTTGCCTAACACGCGGACAACGCTGACCGTTACAAGTCCGGTAAAGGAATTCGACTGCTCTGCCGCGCCAGTGCCCTCAAAGGTTTGCTGCGATCCAAAGGACGGATCGGTGAGCTTTAGAAAACCAGGCAGCTGGGCTGAGATGTTTTCGGATTTATCGGCAGAGGCGGACTGGGACTTGGTGGCTTGGAACGATTCATCCAGTGCGATGGTCACGACATCGCCCACCTTTGAGGCGCGCTGTTCGACCGCGAACAGGCCCGTTGCACCGGGGTGATAGATCGCCCCATCGGCGGGGCTGGTCCGACCAGTTGGCTCGGGCATAACGGGGTAATACGCCCGCGAGGCCTGATCTTCCACGTAGGTGGAACACCCGGCGACGGTACAAAGGCAGGTCGCAATAACGAGTTTGGATAAAGTACGCATCACGGACCTCAGAGGTTGTTCGAAATGTAGCGCATCATCTCATCCGATGATGAAATCGCTTTGGAGCTAACTTCGTAGGCGCGCTGGGTTTCGATCATCTCGACCAATTGCTGCACGACGTTCACGTTCGATGATTCAAGCGAACCTTGCATCAGTTTGCCGAGGCCCTGTGCCTGCGGTGTGGCGACAGTGGGCAGGCCACTTGCAGCGGTCTCAACGAGGAAACTTTCGCCCACGGGCTGCAACCCGCGCGGATTGGCAAAAACGGCGAGCGTGAGTTGGCCAATTTCCTGTGGTGCGCTCTGCCCCTGTGAGCGGACCGAGACGATGCCGTCCTGTGATATGTTCACCTCTAGCGCATCATCGGGGATCTGAATTTCGGGCTGTACGACATAGCCGCTGGCCGTCGTGAGCGTCCCTTCGGCACTGCGTGAGAACGACCCGTTCCGCGTATATCCGACGCGACCATCCGGCATCAGCACCTGAAAGAACCCCTGACCGTCAATCGCCAGATCAAACGAGTTGTCGGTGTTCACCATCCCACCCTGCGAATAGAGCTTTT
>NZ_CEZFMW010000009.1:0-51605 GCF_982993085.1 Thalassobacter sp.
GAGCCCCGTTACGATCAGCAAAGCTGACATCACAACGAGCGGCGGCAAGAGCCACGATGAGGTCGCCATAAAGCGGCGCGGATTGGCGTATTCCCACAAAGACATGGATCGAAATTATGGGGCCGACCCAGCAGCGACAAGGGACAAAGCGGGAAGGGTGTTAGCGCAAATTGACGCGGAGGGCGGCGGCGGTAGCGAAGGGCAGCAACGCGACGGTGCCCAGTGTGATGCCTGCCAGAAACGCAAGTGGTGTGGCCGTGGCCAGTCCGTCGGCGCCGCGTTTGACCACTTCGGCGCCAAAAATAAGGGTCGGGATATAGAGGGGCAGCACCAGCAATGACATCAGCAAACCACCCCGTTTGAGCCCCACCGTCAGGGCCGCCCCAAACGTACCCAACCACGAAAGCGCAGGCGTTCCGACGAGCAGAGATAGGATCAGCCACGGCATGGCCTCAACCGGTAGGCTCAGGAACAACCCAAGCAGCGGCGAGATTGCCACAAGCGGCAGGCCGGTTGTAATCCAATGCGCGAGCGCTTTGGACACCGCGACGCCCTCTAGGGGAAGCGGGGCGGTGGCCAACAAGTCTAGTGAGCCGTCCTCCCAATCGAGGGCGAACACCCGGTCGAGCGACAAAAGGCACGCCAGCAATGCGCCGAGCCATAGAATGCCCGGTGCAATCACACCCAGCGTCGCCGAGTTTGGCCCAACCCCGAAGGGTACCAAAACCGTTACGATCAGGAAAAAGGCGAGCCCCAGCCCAAAGCCGCCACCTGCACGAAAGGCAAGCGCAAGGTCTCGTCTCAAGAGGGCGATCATTCGAAGGCCTCCTCAAACGGATCATCGGTTTGGCGGCCTGACAGTTTGGTAAAGGGGCTGATGTCGAGCACGCGCGCGTTGGGTAGCCCAAGATCAATATGGGTCGCGATCAGGGCTGAGCCGCCTTGCGCCAAATGGGCTTCAACCGCGCGGGCAAAGCGCGCGACGTTTTCAATATCTAGGCTGACGGTAGGTTCATCCATGACCCAAATTGGCCGGCCGGTGACGACCATGCGCGCCAGCGACAGGCGACGCTTTTGTCCCGCGGACAAGGCACTGGCACGGCGATCGCGCAGCGCATCTAGGTCAAACGCTGCGATGGCGGTTTCGACGGCATGCGCTGGATCGCTTTCAAAGACCGAGGCCCAGAAGGCGAGGTTTTCCGCGACGCTGAGCTGTGCTTTTAAACCATCGGCGTGGGCGGCGTATGCGATGGTGTCTTCGGGCGCGTTGATCTGGCCTTCTAGCGGTGGCGTTAACCCTGCAAGGCAGCGAAGCAATGTGGTTTTGCCTGCACCATTGGGGCCGCGCAGGATCAAGGCTTCGCCCGCGGCGATCTCAAACGTCACCCCTTCAAGGATGCGCAATTGCCCACGGCGGCAGGCTAGGTTCGTGACGGACCATTCCATGGCTCCGGTCTAACCCCCTCATGCCACGACTGAAACCCCCGTTTCATCGGCGCATTGGACTACGGTTATTGCTTTTGCGCCTCCTGACGCGCGCGCTCCCCTTGTGGACGCCACAAAACCTCCCAAATTTGATATGAAGGCATTTAAAATCAGGAGGAGCCCACCATGACTGTTGTCGTTGGCAGCGATACCGCAAAGACCCGTAAAACGTTGAGCGTCGGAGCCGAACAGATCGACTATTATTCGATCCCTGCGGCTCAGGCCGCCGGTTTGGGCGATTTCTCAAAACTTCCCGCGGCTTTGAAGGTCGTTCTGGAAAACATGCTGCGGTTTGAGGATGGCGGACGCACGGTGTCGGTTGATGACATCAAGGCGTTTGCGCAGTGGGCGGTTCAAGGGGGGCAAAACCCGCGAGAAATCAACTACCGGCCCGCCCGGGTTTTGATGCAGGACTTCACCGGCGTCCCAGCTGTTGTAGACCTTGCGGCGATGCGTGACGGGATTGTGGCTTTGGGGGGCGACGCACAACAGATCAACCCGCTTAACCCCGTGGATCTGGTGATCGACCACTCTGTTATGATCGATGAGTTCGGCAATCCGCGCGCGTTTCAGATGAATGTCGACCGCGAGTATGAGCGCAACATGGAGCGTTATACCTTCCTGAAATGGGGGCAATCGGCGTTCAACAACTTCCGCGTGGTGCCCCCCGGCACTGGGATTTGCCACCAGGTGAATCTTGAGTATTTGGCCCAAACCGTCTGGTCCGATGCTGATCAAAACGGGGTGCAGGTCGCTTATCCCGACACGCTTGTTGGGACTGATAGCCATACCACCATGGTTAACGGGATGGCTGTTCTAGGCTGGGGCGTAGGCGGGATTGAGGCAGAGGCCGCAATGCTGGGCCAGCCGATCTCGATGCTGATCCCAGAGGTCGTGGGCTTTGAACTGATTGGCCAGATGATGGAGGGCACAACAGGGACCGACCTTGTTCTCAAGGTGGTTGAGATGTTGCGTGCCAAGGGTGTCGTCGGCAAATTTGTAGAGTTCTGTGGCGCTGGGCTGGATACGCTGCCTTTGGCCGATCGCGCAACGATTGCAAACATGGCCCCAGAATATGGCGCCACCTGCGGATTCTTTCCCATCGACGCAGAAACGTTGCGCTACATGCGGACCACGGGCCGGGATGCGGACCGCGTTGCATTGGTTGAAGCTTATGCAAAGGCCAATGGACTGTGGCGCGATGCCGATTATGCGCCGATCTACACTGATACCTTGCACCTCGACATGGGGACTATCGTGCCTGCGATTTCGGGACCCAAACGTCCGCAGGATTACGTTGCATTGACCGATGCAAAATCTGCATTCACCCACGAAATGGCCGAGACGTTTCAACGTCCGATGGACAAAATGGTCCCGGTTCAGGGTGAGGATTACGCGCTTTCGTCCGGCAAGGTCGTGATCGCTTCGATCACGTCATGCACCAATACGTCGAACCCTTATGTGATGATCGGCGCGGGCCTCGTGGCGCGAAAAGCGGCGGCTTTGGGGCTGAACCGCAAGCCTTGGGTCAAGACCTCACTCGCGCCGGGATCACAGGTGGTGTCTGCCTACCTAGAGGCGGCGGGGTTGCAAGAGGACCTTGATAAGATTGGCTTCAACCTTGTCGGCTACGGCTGCACGACCTGCATCGGGAACTCGGGGCCGTTGCAGCCCGAGATATCCGAGGCGATTGCCGCAGGCGATCTAGTTGCGACCTCGGTCTTGTCCGGTAACCGCAATTTCGAAGGGCGGATTAGCCCAGATGTGCGCGCGAACTATCTGGCCTCACCTCCGTTAGTTGTCGCTTACGCACTGGCCGGAACGATGGATATTGATCTCACGACCGAGCCATTGGGCCAAGACCAGCAGGGCCGCGATGTGTTTTTGAAAGACATCTGGCCCACGCAAGCCGAAATCGCGGAATTGGTCGAACAAACCGTCACGCGCGAGGCCTTTCAAACCAAATATGCCGATGTCTTTAAGGGCGATGAAAAGTGGCAAAGCGTTCAGACAACGGATCAGAAAACTTATGATTGGCCACCCAATTCCACCTACGTGCAGAACCCGCCTTATTTTCAGGGCATGGGGATGGAACCCGGCACGATTGAGAACGTCGAGGGCGCCAAGGTCTTGGCGATCTTGGGGGATATGATCACGACGGACCATATCTCACCTGCGGGGGCGTTTAAGGAAACGACCCCAGCGGGCCGATATTTGCGAGAGCGGCAGGTGCCCTTGCGCGAGTTCAATTCCTACGGCTCACGCCGCGGCAACCATGAGGTGATGATGCGCGGCACCTTCGCCAACATCCGTATCAAGAATGAGATGCTGGATGGGGTTGAAGGGGGCTATACCAAAGGCCCCGATGGCACGCAGATGTCGATCTTTGATGCAGCGATGGCCCACAAATCTGCGGGCACGCCGCTCGTGATTTTGGGGGGCGCGCAGTATGGCACAGGCTCTAGCCGCGACTGGGCTGCAAAGGGCACGGCGCTTTTGGGTGTCAAAGCTGTCATCGCTGAAAGCTTTGAGCGTATTCACCGGTCTAACCTTGTGGGCATGGGGGTTATCCCGCTGGAATTCACGGGCGGAGACACGCGCAAATCATTGGGCCTGACAGGGGATGAGACGGTTTCGATACACGGACTCGACATGGTGAAACCCCTACAGGATGTGCCGTGTACGATTATCATGGGCGATGGTTCGATCAAGGAAATCACGCTGAGGTGTCGGATCGATACCGAGGTTGAGATAGAGTACATCGAAAATGGAGGCGTGCTGCATTACGTGCTGCGCAACCTTGCAAAGGCGAGCTAGGCGCACTGCTAAAAAAGCCCAGCCTCGCTCGACGATATGGCGGGGCTGACGCAAGACATGCTGGGCCTAGACCGGCATGTTGTCCCACATGTCATCGTCTGCCTCTTCGACTTTTGGTGCAGGCTCGGCGCGATCCCGCAGCAATTCAGGCTGAAGCAACATTTTCTGCATTTCGATCATCTGGCGCGACCACAGGTCGATCGTGTCAGGGGGCGGGGTATGGGGGGCAGTCCGTGGTAGGGTGGTCATCGTGTTCCTCCTTATTGAGACCTTTGGAACAAGTATGCCCCGGATGTGTGATCGGGTCTTTGCGATGCATCAGATGAATGCTGGTTTCTTCACTCACCCAAAGGTTGATTTTATGGAGCCGCAATAGGGTTTGGGTGTGCGAGCAGTTGAACCGGCGCGCGTCTCGGTCCACGATAGCGGCAACTCGCCGGGCCACCCCGCCCGGACCACCGAAAAACATCTAAGGAGTGATGATGGATCTTCGACAATTGGCGCCCGGCTTTTTTGCAGCACCGCAATTAGAGCCCTCGGATATGGCGACACTTGCAGCACAAGGCGTGACGACCGTGATTTGTAACCGCCCCGAGGTGGAGAACCCGCCGCCATTGCAGGCAGCTGCAATGCAACAGGCCGCTGAGGCTGCGGGCCTTGCGTTTGTGTTCAACCCTATCACGATGGGTGCGATGACGATGGACAACGTGGAGGAGCAATCCGAAGCGATGGCGGGCAGCGAAGGTGGTGTTGTGGCCTATTGTGCATCAGGCACCCGGTCCGCGATCATGTGGGCATTGGCACAGGCGGGGCAGATGCCCACGGATGATATCCTAACTGCGACGGCCTCAGCGGGATACCAGCTAGACGGGTTGCGCGGGCAGATTGATGCGCTCGCGGCCGAGGAATGAGCGGGCTGGATGGCAAGCGCTGGCACGATATGGGCGGTGCGCTTGCCGGGCCAATCCCTCAGGATGATCACGACTTTGCGCTTTGGGAAAAGCGGGTGGATGCATTGATGATCCTCGCCTCAGGTGCTGGGCATTTCACCGTTGATGGGCTGCGCCGAGCACTGGAAGACATGGGCGAGACGGCCTTTGAGACCATGAGCTATTACGAGCGCTGGGTTGCGGCCATCAATCAAAACCTGTTGGAGCAAGGTGTCTATTCGATCGCTGAGTTGGGCGAAAAGATGGAAGCCGTGCAAGCGCGCGGTGACACCTATGGTGAGGCGAGCAATGCCGGATAGGGTACGGGTGCGCACTTGGGCACCGCCCGGGCATGTCCGAACGCCCAGCTATCTGCGGGGCAAAGTCGGTGAAATCGAGCGGACCTTGGGTCCGTTTGGCAACCCTGAAAAGCTTGCATACGGTCTGCGGGCAGAACCTCTGGCCCTGTACCGGGTGCGGTTTCGGATGGGCGATGTTTGGGGCGCGGATGCGGAGCGTCCTGATGATATGCTTGAGGCGGAAATCTATGCCCATTGGCTTGAGCCCGTTTGATGGTGTTGGAATTTTGAGTATTTTTGGAACAAAGGAGGGAGGGATGCGCGATGCCACATGATCACCATGACCATGATGAATTGAGCCCGTCTGGCCACCCTTACCGTGCCGATCAAGACGGCCCGCTGAGCTATTGGCAGGTCATGGAAATCGCGGTGCGGGAGTTGATGATCGAAAAGGGCGTGACAACAGCGGATGCCGTGACCGCTCAGATCGAGGCAATGGATGCGCGTAGCCCTGCGCATGGTGCAGCGGTTGTGGCGCGGGCTTGGGTTGATCCGGCTTTTCGTGCGCGGCTTTTGGACGATGGATCGGCAGCCTGTGCGGAGATGGGGTTTGATGTGGGGCCTATGCGTTTGATCGCCGTAGAGAACACAGCGGAGGTCCATAACGTGGTCGTCTGTACGCTCTGTTCTTGTTATCCGCGAAACCTTTTGGGCCTGCCTCCGGATTGGTACAAATCGCGGGCGTACCGATCGCGCACCGTGCGTGAGCCGCGCAAGGTGTTATCCGAGTTCGGCTTGGATCTGCCATTTGGGGTCACATTGCGGGTGCATGATAGTACCGCGGATATGCGATATCTTGTGGTGCCTGCGCGCCCCGAGGGCACTGCGGATTTGGGCGAGGCTGAGCTTGCCGCTTTGGTCACGCGGGATGCGATGATCGGCGTTGGTGTGGCCAAAGCGCCTTAGTCGACGCGGAGGGTCGCCAAGTAGGGGCCGTAGTTTTCCCCTTGGGCAAGAACCACGCGCCGTGCGGGTGGTTCGGGCGGGGCGGGCAGTGTGACAGTCACGGGCCGCGCGCCATCAAAGCGTTCGAGAGCGACCCAATCGGTCACGATGTGCGTGTAGGTCACCGATTTGCCCGCGTTTTCACCTGAGGTGATATCCACGGTTTGTGAAGGAACGTAGGTCACCAACATGATCCGGGCGGGCGGGTCGATTGGATTGTCGGCCTCGGCGCGGATGGTGATGCCGTTCGGCTCTGAGGTCATCGTCATGCGCATGGCGGGCGCGTGTTTCGTGTGGGCGGCAATCTGCGCCATGACTTGCATAGGTTTCGCGCCTGCCACGTGGTCGGTGCCACCCACGACCATGTGTGGCGTGTAGACAACGGTGCTGCCAGCGGCGCGGGCATAGCCTTTTTGACGTTTGCCAAAAGCAGGTTGGGCAAAGGTGTCGGGCCAGCCGATGTAATCCCAATAGTCCACGTGCAAGGCCAGCGCGATCACGTCCTCGTTGCGCGCCAACTCACCCAATAGCGCGTCAGCTGGCGGGCAAGAGGAACACCCCTGCGAGGTGAACAGTTCCACCACCACAGGATCAGCCTGAACGGCGGATAGGGGAAGAAGGGCAAGAACGCAGGCCGCAAGAGTGTGACGCATCAAGATGGCTCCGATGTTGGGTATTCTTGCATATAGAGCAGCCCATCGCGCAACGCCAATCAAGCAATTGCGAGCGGAGTTAAAGCCAGCGGCGCGTGCGGGAAATATATTCGAGGGCTGCATCGCCAAAGGTAAGGTGTAGCGCGATTTCTTCGGGTTCGATGAAGCGACGTTGCAGAATAATGGCGAGGATCACAGGCAGGGGCAGAGTGATCAGTGCGCCGTGCCAGAAAACGGCCGCAGCGGCGATGATGACCATACCCAGATAGATCGGGTTGCGGGTCACTTTGTACGGCCCCTCTACGATGAGGACACGGGGGCTATGGTGCGGCTCAATTGTTGTCTTCTTTTCGTAGAACCATAGGGCCGCCCAGGTAATGAGACCTAGCCCCAGCACCGTTAAGATGACTGCAATGAATGTGCTGACTGGCCCTGCAAAGGTGGCGATCGGTAGCAACGAGGCAAGTGCCCACGTTAGGAACAAACAGCCCAATAGCCAAAGGGGCGGGAGGTCAGGAAACCCTTTCATGGCAGCCAACACGGATCGTGGGGCTGGCACGCGCGCGGAAACTGCGGCGCGGAGGTCACAAGGGGATGCAAACATTCCATTCGCTCTGGTCGCAAGCGGCAAGAGACTTGTCAACGGCGCTGCAGCTGCAAACACTCAGGTATTATTAAAGGACCAACCTTGTGCGCGGTGTATTTTGGCGCGCGGGTTGGCGCAGACCGAGGCATTTTATGACCGATAGCATGACCCAGACGCGGCCCCAATTTGTGACGCGGAATGATCAGCGCGGCGTTGCAATCATTACACTGGCGCATCCTCCGCGAAATGGGTTGGAGCGGGAGGTCATTGCCGAACTCCAATCAGTTGTGCAGATGGCACTTTTGGATGCCGAAGTGCGGGCGTTGGTTATCACGGGCGAAGGCGCAGGGTTTGCAGCTGGTGCGGATTTGCGTGGCGCGGTGGCGCGGCCGGATCCTGCATTGTCGGCGCTGTGCCGGCTGTTAGAGGATGCGCCCAAGCCGACCTTGGCCGCAATCCATGGGGCAGCAATCGGCCCGGGGCTAGAACTGGCATTGGCTTGTCATTTTCGTGTGGCACAGGTGGATACGCAATTCTCATTCCCGGATATCGCGCTGGGCTGGTTGCCAGCGGCGGGTGGAATACAAAGACTAACGCGCATTGTCGGCGGACGTGCCGCCATGGGGGCGCTGTTGGGGGGGCGTGCATTCGGCACGCCGCGGGCCGAACAATTGGGACTGTTGGATATTGTCACGCAGGACGCACCATTGGAGGCCGCGATAACACGTGCCTTGGAGGTTGGCCCGCGCCCAACGCGAAAACGTTTGGATGCCTTGGTTCACGCCAAGCTGGATATTAACGCGATAAACGCAGAGCGGACCAAGCGTGCTGTTGTCGAGGCGGCAACAGGGGCTCCACGTGCAATTCTGGCGTGCATAGAGGCCGCTTTGACAGAGGATATGGCATCTGGTTTTCGGCTAGAGGCGCGGTTAGCAGCAGCTTGTGCCGAGGACCCGGCCGGGCGCGCATTGCGTGCCATATTTCTTGCTCGGCGTGATGCGGTGCGGGCTAAGGCTTTGGATACAAGCCAGGTTTCGGTACAACGGCTTGGGTTGGTTGCAAGCGGTGATGCGCGGGCTGATCGGATCGCGGCTCTTTTGGGGGCACGGGGCCTGCGGGCGGGTTTGGCCTTGGTTGTGGCGGGCGATGATACGCGTGCTCGCGCTAGGCTGAGTGCCCAGATCGAGCGGCACCTACAGCGATCTGAGGTCGCGGGCCACGTGTCGGCCGGACGCTTCAATGCACTGATGGAAGGGGCCAACTTAGC
This sequence comes from Thalassobacter sp., assembly GCF_982993085.1. NCBI lineage: Bacteria > Pseudomonadati > Pseudomonadota > Alphaproteobacteria > Rhodobacterales > Roseobacteraceae > Thalassobacter > Thalassobacter sp. The sequence goes on from NZ_CEZFMW010000009.1 coordinate 9,042, forward strand.
AGCGAGCCTGCCGGATATCGGGGCCTGCGACGTGGTGTTTGTGGGCAACGTGCGGCCAGATGTTCTGGCGCATATGCGGGCCGATGCGGCTTGTTTGTGCCCGTCTGACGGATCGGATGCGCCTGCGTCGACATCTGCGCAAGTGTTACCCTGTCGTGGGTTGATGGCCCCCCGCGCTGTGGTGGAGTTGTGTCCATCTGAGACCACGAGCCCACAGGCGCAGGCCCTCGGATTGGCATTGGTTCGTGCGTTGGATCGGCCTGCAATTAAGGTGCCTGCGGGCAAGCCGCCGGTGTTGCCCGCGCTTGAGGCCGCTTGGCTCGTTGCGGCAGATCATTTGCTTATAGCCGGGGCAAGCGTGGCTCAGATCGACGCGGCTTTTGCCACGGCTGGCTGGCGGGAAGGGCCGTTTGTGCGGCAAGATCGGTTTGGCATTGTAGCCACGCGGACCCGCATCGCACAGGCTGCGGCACACCAGTCTGAAGGCGGTATCAAGCTGGCCGCATCCTTGATCGCTGCGGGGCAAAACGGGGCTAAGTCCGGTTTGGGCTATTACACGTGGGAGGCCGGTGAACTTGTGGGCGAAAACCCTGCTGTCCAGTCGGCAATCACCCTTTTGCAGTCTGCACAAAGGCCGATCCTTGATGCCGATATCGTGCCCTATTGTGCGGCGGCGATCAGCAACCAAGCCGCTCGTATTTTGGGGGCGCAGGGTGTGTCCCGCCCGTCAGACTTGGATGTGGCTGCCGTGTTTGGCTTGGGTTGGCCACGCAGTCAGGGTGGCCCTATTTGGGCCGCTGAGGATGAGGGGCTTGGCCTTTTTCTGAGCCGTATCTGGGGCTATAGCACACAGGACATCACGTTTTGGCAGCCCGCGCCTCTGCTTGAGAGCGCGGTGGCCAAGATGCGTGAAACACTCGCGCCCTAAAGGGTTTGGCGCGGTGCACCTGCGTGGTGGGCGACGCGCGCCAACACATCGACGCCCATTTGGGCCGCCAGCCCTAGGATATCGATCGGCAACCAGTTTTCCGCGATCCGGTCACCATCGAACCGGTAAAAATCCATGACTGACATCTTAATGGGACGGCCTGTGGGAGCCATGCCAAGGTATTCACCTGTGTGTGTCGCGCCCACGTCGCCGCCCGTAACCGCATAGTCGCCATCACCAATTCTGATGAAGTGGCCAATAGCGTAACGATCTGGAAAGGCGCGTAGAAAGGGTATTTGGTGGTGTGCGCGAAACCCTGCAAGGCCTCGCGTCGCACCAATTCCGCCTCCGGCATAGTACATAAAGTTTTCCGTCCACCAGTCGGACATCGGCATGGAATCGAGCGATTTTCCGTCAAAACTTAATAGGGCGTCGTGCATCGCGAAGACGCGGTCGAGCGCATCAGCTGGACCGGCTTGGTCCAGTAAAACGCCGCCGCCGCCCTTAGGCCCCGGCCAATGGCCCGGCGCACCAAGAGGTGCAGCCAATGGCCAGCGGCCCACCTGCAACAAAAGGTCAGCAAGATCCCAGATCAACCAAGACCGTCGCAGGCGACCATCCTCGAAATAATGCGCCTCACCATAGCGGAGAGTGACCACGCCGTGGCTGGGCGGAATGCCAAACAGTGGCGCACTAAAGGTGCCTTGGTAACTGCCCATGCAGGCGACCAGTGGCCCAAAACGCTCAAATTTCGCGCGTGGGTCAGGGTGGTTTTCACCCGCTAGAAAAATATCGTCCCGCCGCTCCCCGTCGGGGAGGGCGCGGCGCAAAGCTTGCCATATCTCGGCGACGCCCGCGCCGCCTGTGACATGGCCGACCGGGTGCATGGCCTGCGCTTGGGCGTTTTCATGTGGGGCGACGGTGCCCGCAAAAAGGCCTTGAAGGGCGGCGAAAGCCTCTGATTTCAGCTGAGCGAGATCCATTTGATGATACGTTCCGTGATTTTTGCAAACCTATGCAAAAACTCTTGCCCCGCCCTGCGCGCGCTGTCTAGTGTGCTTGCGACACAATAGAGGTAGCAGATCATGGCCGAGATCGTCTTGAAAGATGTGACGAAACGCTGGGGCGATTTTGTCGGCGTTCACAAATTTGATCTGACGATTGCTGATCGGGAATTCCTTGTCCTGTTGGGGCCTTCTGGCTGCGGCAAAACCACGACAATGCGGATGATCGCCGGTCTGGAGGATCCGACGTCGGGCGATATCGTGATCGGCGGCAACCGGGTCAATGACCTAGACCCCAAGGATCGGGACGTGGCCATGGTGTTCCAAAGCTACGGTCTTTACCCGAACATGGACGTCTATGAGAATATTCGTTTTCCGTTAAAGGTGCGCAAAGTTCCGGAGGCTGATCATCATGACCGGGTGATGAAAGCGGCTGCGATGGTTGAGTTGGAAGAGTTTCTTCATCGCAAACCCGCCGCATTGTCGGGCGGGCAGCGTCAGCGGGTCGCCTTGGCGCGTGCAATTGTACGCAAACCCCAAGTTTTCTTGATGGATGAACCGCTTTCTAACCTTGATGCCAAACTACGCGTGTCGACCCGCGCGCAGATTAAGAACCTGAGCCATGAGCTTCAGGTAACCACGATTTACGTAACGCATGATCAGATCGAGGCTATGACGCTTGCGGATCGTGTCGTCGTCATGAAACAGGGCAAGGTGCAGCAAGTTGGCACCCCAACTGAGATCTATGACCGTCCCGCCAATACGTTCGTTGCGGGCTTTATTGGCAATCCGGCGATGAACCTGATGGAGGGGGAGATGCGCGATGGCACGTTTACGGGTGCCAACATCACGATCCCCGGTTTCAGCGGCGTTGCGGATGGCCCCGTAACCTGTGGGTTCCGTGCCGAAGACGCCAGTGTTGCGAAAGGTGCCGGCCAGCTGAGTGCTCCTGTTTATTCGATGGAGTTGCTTGGCGATAGTACGATGGTCACCGTCAAAGCTGGCGGTGCATTGGCGGCCGTGAAGGCTGGCAAAGAGTTCCGCACGCAAATTGGTGCACCTTTTGCTGCCGACATCCCGGTTGGCATCTGCCACCTGTTTGACGCGCAAACCGGCGAACGGGTTGACTAAGACGTTTGACCTGATTGTTGTGGGCGGTGGGGCCGCTGGTGCGACATGCGCTAGTCGTTTGGCCGAGCAAAATCCCGCGCTTTCGATTGCGCTACTAGAGGCTGGCCCATCGGACCGGCACCCTTTGGTGCGGGTTCCGTTTGGCTTGATCTGGTTGATGGGATCGCGGCGCGATTGGGCTTATCGTACAGTGCCTCAAGAAAGTTTGGGCGGACGATGCGTGTCGGTGCCACGCGGCAAGATGTTGGGAGGGTCGGCATCGATGAATTCAATGGTCTGGTTCCGTGGGCGGACGGATGATTATGACCATTGGGGGCCAGGGTGGGGTTGGGACGATGTCCGCCCCCATTTTGAGGCAGTTGAGGAACAGATGCGCCCGGCGCCTTTGCGCGATCCGCATCCACTGAGCACCGCTTTGGGGCGAGTCCATGGTGGTCCGCCAACGCCCGAGGTCGTTTCAAGTGGGCCGTTCATTGTGAATATAGAAAACGGGCAGCGCCGCTCACCTGTGGATGCGTTTTTGCGAGGCACGAATGTTCATGTTCTGAAGAACTGTTCTGTGCGTAAGTTGATGTTTACGGAAGGGCGTGTTCAAGGTGTGCAGACGGGCGGGGGTGAGCAAATCAAAGCTCGTGCTGGCGTCGTGCTGAGCGCAGGCACAATTGGAACACCACAAATTCTGATGCAATCGGGACTGGGCCCCGCCGAAATGTTGCAAAACGCTGGTATTGCCGTTCAGCGCGACATTCCCGGCGTGGGGGCTAATTTGCACGATCATCCAGCCGTGGCAGTCCACCACGAAGGACGCGGGTCGGGGCGTGGGCTAACACTGGGCCAATTACCGCTTTGGGTCGCCGCGCCGTTTCAATGGCTTGCGTCCGGGCGCGGGCCTTTGGCGTCGAACACTGTTGAAGCGGGTGGATTTTTAGCGGGAAAAGACGGTGGCGCCCCTCGGTTTCAGGTGCATTTTGTCCCGACCCGCATTGGTTTTGGAAAACGAGCGATTGGGCTTGGCGCTGGGTACTATGCGGATGTCTGTTTGATGCAACCGCGTTCTCGCGGGCGCATGACGCTTGGGGCTAATGGCGTGGTGCAGATTGATCCAGGGTTGCTGAGTGATCCGGATGATCGGGTCGAACTGCGCGAAGGCCTGTGTGCCCTGCGCGCGCTTTTGCGCGCAGCCCCCTTCGGCCCCCGATCGGCTCCAGAAGTTTTCCCGGCAACGGGTGATGATACAGTTGCAGTTGATGCCCATATCGATGCGCGTCTAGGAACGGCATATCATCCAGTTGGGACATGTGCGATTGGCGCGGTCCTCGGCCATGATCTGGCGTTTCATGGCATTCACGGGCTGTGGCTTGCTGATGCGAGTGTTATGCCGCGTATCACATCAGCGAACACAAATGCGCCCTCTATCATGATCGGTCACCGCGCAGCGCGGCTGATTACACAACAACTTAAAGCTCAATAGTCAAAGGAAGATGTCATGAAAGGCAGCCGCCCCGAACAAGCCACCCTTACGCGTGAAACGGATATGTCCAAGACCGAGGAGACCCGCGCGGTTATCGAAGGCATGGTGGACGGACTGAATGACCACCGCATCGCCGACATAGGGGAGTTCTTTGCCGAAGGTTTTCGTTGGATGGGCAATACGGGTTGTGGCACCAAAGAAGGCCTGCGCGCGTTTCAAGAGAACTGGCAAAAGCCATTTCAGGCCGCGTTTTCGGATAAAGTCTGTGTGGATGAAGCGCGGATTTACATGGGCGAGTGGGCTGCGGCCTTTGGACGGCAAGAGGCCACTCATTCCGGCCGATTTATGGGTGTGGAAGCTACAGGGAAACGGATCACGATCCGCTACATGGATTTTTGGAAGGTTGAGAGCGGCAAGATTGTCGATAACTATGTAATGGTCGACTTTCCCCACGTGCTCGCGCAACTCGGGGTCGATGTGTTTAACGGTGAGGGTTGGGAGGCTTTTGATCGCGGTGAAAAGCAGCCGCCGCAGCCGTAGCAAGTGTCAGCTAAGGAAGATACCTATCACCACCAGCATCAGGCCGAGCGCGGAGATAGCCACCGCACCGAGGTTCAACGCGACCAAGCCGCGTAGGCGTAATTCCATATCGGCACCTTCCAGCCCTGCGCGCTTGGCTTTGACAGCAATGGCTACACACCACACAAGCAGGGCTATTCCTGCGAACGTCATGCCTGCGCCGATCCACACCATCCATTCCATGGTTCTGCTCCCTTTGGGTTGCCCCTCGCTAGCGTCAGAATCCCCGTTGCGCAAGCCGGGTCGTCAGGATAGGCAATGCGCTCATTCCGTTCCGCAGGAGCTTGCTTATGTCCGATATGTCCGCCGAAACCCACTCAAACTCCACACCTGATAGTTATCGTGTCACGGCCGATGAACTGCGTCAGTTCATCGAACGTCTTGAGCGTCTTGATCAAGAGAAGAAGGACATCGCTGAGCAGCAGAAGGAAGTGATGGCCGAAGCCAAGGGGCGGGGCTACGATACAAAAGTTATGCGCAAAGTCATGGCACTGCGGAAGCGTGAGCCTGACGACATTGCCGAAGAAGAGGCGATATTGGACATGTATAAAGAAGCCCTTGGGATGCGCTAGATGCCTGAGGGTGGCTCTGGTTTCGGCCGCCAGAGCCACGTCACCTTGGGTGCAGCTTAGGCCACCAAAGAATTCCGACCACTATCCGTTGTATCCTGCTGTGTTTTGAATGCGCCCACCGCTCCCATCAGGCTTGCGGCTTCTTCATTCATTACATTTATTGCGGCTGTTGTTTCTTCAAACATTGCGGCGTTTTGTTGGGTCGATTGGTCCAAGTGCGCGCACACTTCGTTCACCTCAGCTAGGCCTGAGCTTTGCTGATCAGACGTTTCTGCTATGCGTTGAATTCGGTCGGAAATCTCCTGCACGCGCGTTGCGATAGCTTCGAGAGAAGAGCGGCTTTGATCCACAAGCGCGACGCCATCTCCGATGCTTTTGTCATTGAGTGAAATCAAGCCTGCAATTTCTTTCGCTGCCTCGGAGGAGCGGCCAGCAAGACTGCGAACCTCATTAGCGACGACCATAAACCCACGACCAGCTTCACCCACGCGGGCGGCTTCAACGTTGGCATTCAGGGCCAAAAGGTTGGTTTGGAACGAAATGTCGTCAATCAGGTCAATCACTTTGTTGATGGCCGCAGAGCTTTTCTTGATCTCCTCCATCGCCTGAACGGTTTCTTGCAGAAGCGTATTGCCCTGATGGGTCGCCCGATTCACGTCAGCGGCATCTGCACTGGCTTCGCGTGCGATGCCTGACGCCTCTTGAACGGATGTAGTGAGCGCGGCTAGGGAAACGGTCGTTTCTTGGAGCGAGGCTGCATTGTTCTCAGTCCGTTTGGCCAAGTCTTGAGCGGCGGATGCAATGCTGTCAGTCGAGTCTCGCATATTCATGCTGCTGTCACGGATGCTGCCAACGATTTTCGTTAGGCTGTCCATAGCATCATTCACGCTGCCGATGATAAGCTTGAAAATACCATCGTATTGGCCCGCAACACGGTGGCTCATATCGCCATCAGCCAATGCCTCAACGGCTGTCTTAATGGCTGACAGGCTGGTTTCAGTCGCCTCGCCGATCTCATTTATACCGACACACAGTTCCTTGAATGTGCCCTCTTTATCCTCAACAGGAAGTCGTTTTGAAAAGTCGCCATGCGCAAAGGACCGTACGACCGAGGCAATCTCTTCGGCAATTTTTTCGTTCGTTTTTCGAGCCTGTTCCTCGTTCGCCGCTTCAGCCAAAGCAATTCGTTCTGCTGTCGCTGCTGCTTCGCGCTCTTGTTGTCGGCGGGTTTCAACTTCGTTGCGTTCACGCTCCTGCAGATCGGCTTCTCGGGTTTGGGCCTCAAGAATACTGTCGCGAAAGGACGCGATGGCGGCAGATAGCTGCCCCAATTCCGTTTCCGTCACCTCGGGCACTTCGGTTTGTAATGCGCCCTCTGCCATTTTTGTTGCCACGCTTGAGATTTCGACCACCGAGTTGCGTATGACGCGCGCCATCAACACACTGAAAGCCAAGCATATGAGGAAACAAGCTGTCAGCCCGGCGACGGTCAGGATACCGTTCGTGAGGATCTGTTTCTGTGCGGCGCCAGTGAATGCGAGCAGATCTGCGGTAAGCGAGTCTTCAAACGCTTTTAACAGGTTGATTTTGTTTGTCTGCGCAGAGAAGTGCGCGGGGCCAGTAATGCCTTCGGTTGCACCACTTAACCCGCCCGAGTTGGCCACATCGCGCATGCGTTGCACACTGATCGCGGCTTCAGAGGACATCAAGTTGTCGAACCGAGCGATTTGTTCTGCTGTGGCGTCAGCTTTGAACTGAGAATAGTACACGTTCTGTGCCGCAATGAGTACGTTGAGACGAGTCAGCGACTGCACCGTAAAGCCCGCGGCGAAGCCGCCGGAACCAATCGCGCGTTCGATGCCTGCCCGCTCTTTGCCTTGCAAGAAGGCGGAATAAGCCGAAATAGCCGCAAAGCTGCGTGGGTCGGGGCTTTGCGCGGCAAAGGCGCGGATTGCCGATAAGACGTCAGCATTGAGGTTGGTGTAGTAGGCGACAGCCTGTCCTACCGAGACAGATTGCGCATCCACTTGCGCCCGCATGTCATCCATTACGCCAAGCTGCGCCACGATGCCTTTCAGTTGAGCATTTATCGCATTGTCAGGATACCGTTGCGATAGCTCAGCGATTTGTTCTTTGATTTCTGTGCGCAGTTTTGTGGTCAACTCGCGTTGATCACGCAATTCCCTGCCAAAGGTTTGGCCTTTTGAACTGAGAAACAGGGCTGATGCGCCACGCTCTTTTTGCTGCTCATGCACCAATGCCGATAGCCGCGTAGAGAAAGTCGTATATGTAATCAGCGTGCTGTAATTACTGTATTCTCTGATGCTCTTAATCGTGGAAAAGAGCGACAACATCGCGGCAAGAAAGATGGGCAGGGCGGTGGCAGCAAGGATAGCCCAAAGAATCGGTTTATGGCGAAGGAATGCAGTGATTTGGGGCATCAGGAGCTCTCAGGTTGTGCGAGTGTTCCGTCCTGCTACTGCAAAATTCTTTATTGTCTGTGAACGGACAGGCCGCAGATTTGGCCTGCCGTAGTCTATTTTTATTTGGGCGTTACAGCGCCCGCCAGCCAATATCACGGCGGCAAAAGCCACCGGGCCAATCGATTGCATCGACCATCTCATAGGCGCGCGTGCGCGCCTCTGCTAGGCTATCTGCCCGCGCGGTGACCGCCAATACGCGCCCGCCTGTCGCGACGATTGCACCGTCTTTCTCGGCCGTGCCCGCGTGGAACACCATAGTTTTGCTGTCCTCGGGAATGCTATCCAGCCCTTTGATTGTGCTGCCCTTTTCATAGGCGCCCGGATAGCCGTTGGCCGCCATGACGACGGTCATTACGTGATCATCCGCCCAGTGTACCTGAGCCTGCGCAAGCCGCCCTTCGGCGCAGGCGAGCATGACGTCCAGTGCTTGCCCACCCAGCCGCATCATCAGGCATTGGCACTCAGGATCACCGAACCGCACGTTATATTCCACAAGGCTTGGCTCGCCGTCCTTTATCATCAAGCCGACGAACAAGATGCCCTGATAGGGGCTGCCGCGACGTGCCATTTCCGCCATTGTTGGGCGCACGATCTGTGCAAGCGTTGCCTCAACTACTTCGGGCGTCATCACGGGCGCGGGGGAATATGCGCCCATACCGCCTGTGTTTGGGCCTGTGTCGCCATCGCCAACGCGCTTGTGATCTTGGGCGGTGCCCAGCGGCATGATGTCTTCGCCATCGACCAGCACGAAAAAGCTAGCCTCTTCCCCTTCAAGGAAGGCTTCGATCACGACCTCAGCGCCGGCATCGCCGAAGGCGCCGCCAAAGATATCGTCAAGCCCTGCAAGGGCTTCGGCCTCTGTCATCGCAACGATCACGCCTTTGCCTGCGGCCAGCCCGTCTGCCTTTACGACGATGGGCGCACCCTGCTGGCGGACATAGTCCTGTGCGGGGGCCAATTCCGTGAATCGAGCGTAGGCGGCAGTTGGGGCACCCGCCGCGTCACATATTTCCTTGGTGAATGCCTTGGAGGCTTCTAGCTCAGCCGCCGCTTGGCTGGGGCCAAAACAAGCGATGCCCGCTGCGCGGATTACATCAGATACGCCCGCCGCCAAAGGCGCCTCGGGGCCGATGATCACAAAATCCACGGCATTCGCTACGGCAAACTCGGTCACTGCAGCGCCGTCCATAATGTCGAGGTCCGCGCACCACGCAAGATGCGCCATGCCCGCGTTGCCGGGTGCCACAATCAAACGATCGCATTTTGGGTTTTGTTTGACCGCCCAAGCCAGCGCATGTTCGCGCCCGCCGCTGCCGAGGATCAGAATATTCATGCAGGCCTCCTTGGGCATCATCCAGTTGGGCCCGGTTTACGCGCCCCGGCCCCCGCCCGAAAGAGGCAAAACGCCCGCTTGGCAAGGCGCTGTGTCGCGCCTAAGGTCACGCTGCAAACGCACAGGTGAATTATGCACATCGGTATCTTGCAATGCGGCCATACCTCGGGCGAGGTCGCAGCGCACCACGGAGACTTCGACGCAATGTTCGAGGGCCTCTTTGACGGACATGGCCTGACCTTTTCCAGTTATGACATCGAGAATATGGCCTTTCCGCCCAGCGTCACGACGTGTGATGGCTGGCTTTTGACGGGTTCAAAGCACGGGGCATACGAGGACCATCCATTCATTCCCCCGCTAGAGGCGTTCATTCGTGACGCCTATGCAGCGGGTGTGCCGCAGGTTGGAATTTGTTTTGGTCACCAGATCATGGCGCAAGCGATGGGCGGGACAGTTGTCAAATATGATGGCGGATGGGGGATTGGGCGGGCGGTTTACCGCATGGGAGACCGTGATATCGCGCTGAATGCGCTGCATCAAGATCAGGTCGTAACGCGGCCTGAGGCGGCTCGTGTTCTGGCCTCGTCTGATTTTTGCGAGAATGCCGGGCTGGTTTACGGAGATCGGATGCTGTCGCTTCAGCCGCATCCTGAGTTTTCACCTCAAATTATCGAAACCTACATCAAGATGCGCAGGGGTATGGCTGGTTGCGACCCTGAACGCATGGATGCGGCGGCAGCCGCAGTGGGTCAACCGATTGATCAGGTGCCGGCTGCAGCCATGATCGCGGCGTTTTTCAAGGATGCACACAATGGATGATTGGCTTTCTGGATTGCCCGAGCACGCGCGCGCCTACCTTGAGGGGCGTCGATTGGATGAGGTGGAATGTATCGTTTCGGACCTATCGGGCATCGCCCGGGGCAAAGCGATGCCAGCGGCCAAATTCGCCAAGCAGTCGCATTTTTACCTGCCTGCCTCTATCTTTCAGCAGACGATCACCGGCGAATGGGCCGACGACGGGGATCAGCCCTTCCTTGAGCCGGACATGATCCTGCAACCGGATCTTGAGACTGCCTGTGCCGCGCCTTGGACGGCGGATTGGACCCTTCAAGTCATTCACGACATGGTCGATCCCGACGGAGCGCCTGTGCCCGTGGCCCCGCGCAACGTGTTGGCCCGTGTTGTCGCGCTGTACCGCGCCCGCGGGTGGGAACCTGTCGTCGCTCCGGAAATGGAATTCTACCTTGTGGCGCGTAACACGGACCCGCGCCAACCTGTGGTCCCGCCTTTGGGGCGCTCTGGCCGGCCGGCAGCAGCGCGGCAGGCTTATTCCATGTCTGCGGTGGATGAATACGGGCCTGTCATCGACGACATCTACGATTTCGCTGAGGCTATGGGCCTAGAGATCGATGGCATCCTTCAAGAGGGTGGATCGGGTCAGATTGAGATGAACCTGCGCCATGGCGATCCAGTGAAACTGGCCGATGAGATATTCTATTTCAAACGTATGATCCGCGAGGCCGCTCTGCGCCATGATTGTTACGCCACCTTCATGGCCAAGCCGATCCAAGATCAACCGGGGAGTGCGATGCACATTCACCACTCGGTCGTCGGAACGGATGGTAACAACATCTTTGTGGATGCGCAGGGCGAGGAAACACCTGCCTTTGCGCATTTCATCGGTGGCATGCAAAAGCATTTGCCGCAGGTGATTGCCCTATTGGCGCCCTATGTGAACAGCTACCGCCGGTATGTGCCGGATTTCGCCGCGCCCATTAACCTTGAGTGGGGGCGGGACAACCGGACCACCGGCCTACGCGTGCCGATTTCGAACACGCAGGCGCGGCGGTTGGAAAACCGGATCGCGGGGATGGATTGCAACCCCTACCTGGGCATCGCTGGCTCATTGGCCTGCGGATACTTGGGGTTGATCAATCAGATTGAGCCGGCGGAGCAATTTAAGGGCGACGCCTATGCCAGTGACGAAGGCATCCCGCGCAACATGGCTGAGGCACTGGATTTGTTCGCCGAGGCGACCGAGATCCACGAGGTGCTGCACCCACGGTTTGCGGAGATTTATCGCTCTGTAAAGGATCTGGAATACCGGGCTTTCCTACAAGAGATTTCCCCGTGGGAGCGGGAGCACCTGCTGTTAAACGTATGAATTGGCTGCATGCCAATGGCTCATTGGGGCAGCATCCTGATAGCTATTATGCGAGCCTTCTGCCCCCGATGGTGCAGTACGCCGCTCTACGCGGGGTTGTGACCGCTGATGTCTGTGTGGTGGGCGGCGGGATCACGGGGCTATCGACCGCTTTGCATGCCGCACAGATGGGCCAAGATGTCATCGTGCTGGAGGCTGCGCGCTTTGGATGGGGCGCTTCTGGGCGGAATGGCGGGCAGGTGGGCAGCGGCTTTAATTGGGATCAACGCAAGCTTGAGAAAAAGCTGGGCATTCAGATAGCCGCACAGCTTTGGGCACAGGCGGAAGAGGCCAAGGCACTCACCCGCAGTTTGATCGAAACGTATGCGCCCGATGCCGACTACCGGCCGGGCATTGTCCACGCGTTCTCAAACACACGCGAGGCAGCTGGCTACGCGGAACACGTGGCACATATGGCGGATTTCTATGACCAGCCGCTCAGTTTGCTATCCGTCGAGGCAATGGCCACGCGCCTTGGCACGCAGGTCTTTGCCGGCGGTGTGGTGGATATGGGCGCAGGTTTTTGTAACCCACTTGCCTATGTTGCGGGACTGGTGCGCGCGTGTGAGGAAGCGGGCGTTAGGCTGTATGAACGCTCTGAGGTGCATCATTTGAGATCAGATGCCGTCCGGACAGGCGGAGGTGAGGTTCGTGCGGCCTCTGTGGTGCATGCGACCAATGGGCTTGGCTCGCATTTGACACGACGCGTGGCGGCGCGGGTGCTGCCCATAAATAATTTCATCGCCGTGACGGAACCATTGGGGGCTTCAGCACCGATGTCTGATCCGATTGCCGTGGCGGATGATAGGTTCGTCGTGAATTACTTTTGGCAAACCCGTGATAGGCGATTGGTTTACGGCGGGGGTGAAAGTTACGGCAAACGCTATCCATCTGATATTGCCACGCGGGTGCGGCAGAACCTTGCACGGGTATATCCGGAACTGGCCGGGGTGCGGGTTGATCACGCGTGGGGGGGGACCTTGGCGGTGACGGCCACGAGGTTGCCCTATGTCGCGGATTTGGGTGATGGGGTTTTTGCGGCAGGTGGATATTCTGGCCACGGGTTGGCCTTGTCTGGGCTCGCGGGCAAGGCCATTGCGGAGGCGATATGTGGCGACCGAACGCGCTTGGGCCTGCTGGGTAAGTTGCCCGTGCCCGCCTTGCCGGGGGGGCGTATGTTTGGGGGCTTGATGGCGACCGGTGGGATGATGTGGGCCGCAGCTATGGACCGGTTGCGCGGTTGAATGGGGCTCTGCCCCCGTCCTGCGGACGCCCCCGGGATATTTTGGAACCAAAGAGTGGTCAGAAAAGGGAGCCCTGGTCGGGGGGCGGGGTCTTTTGTTTTGGTTTCTTTTGAGCGGTTGGAGTGACTGGTTTGCGCCCATCCGCGAATTCGATTTCTACGGTTTCGGCTGACTTGAGGTCTTTGTGGGAGGTGACGACGGCGTCATCGCCCCAGACCACAGCGTAGCCTCGCTTAAGTGTTTCTTCGTAGCCCAGTGACAAGCGCATGCGGTCGAGTGCGTCGAGTTTTGCGCGAAGAGCCGCGACCTGTGATTGGGCGCGAGGCGCAAGGCGAGCCGTAGCCGTTTGGAGGCGTTGGTTTTGGGTGCGTAGGGCCGCACGAAGGGTGTTGGGTGTCATGCGGCCTTCGAGCCGAGACAAAGCCATACGTCCGGCATTCGTCCGTGCGCGCAGGGCGTTTGGCAATCGTTCTGTGTTGAGATCGAGGCGTTGGCGCGGTTGAGACAGCAGTGTGTCGGGGCGCGGCAAGGCGCGTGCGAGATCGGTGGCGCGCTGGTTTCGCTGGCGCAGACCCATGCGGAGCGTTTGCGTCATACGCGCGCCTTGTTGATCAACCCAGCCCATCAGGTCGAGGCGCACGGGTACGGCCATTTCTGCGGCGGCGGTGGGGGTGGGGGCGCGTTGATCGGCGGCGTAGTCTATGAGGGTAGTGTCCGTTTCGTGACCGACGGCTGATATCAGGGGGATGCGGCTTTCGGCGGCAGCGCGCACAACGATTTCTTCGTTGAAGCCCCACAGATCTTCGATCGAACCGCCGCCACGGGCTACTATGATCAGGTCTGGCGTGGGCGCGCCTTCGGGCATCGCGTTAAAGCCGCGGATCGCGTTTGCCACTTCGGGTGCGCAGGGTTTGCCTTGTACGGCCACGGGCCAGATAATCACGCGGCGGGGAAAGCGATCGCGCAAGCGGTGCAGGATATCGCGGATCACTGCGCCAGAGGGCGAGGTGACAACGCCGATGACCTCAGGCAAGTAGGGTAGCGGTTTCTTGCGTTCTGGAGCGAAGAGGCCCTCGGCAGTAAGTTGTTGCTTACGCTTTTCGAGCATAGCCATCAGCGCACCTGCGCCCGCGACTTCTAACTCCTCGACGTTCATGTTGTATTTTGATTGCGCGCCGTAGGCCGTGAGACGGCCAGTGACGATGACCTCCATCCCCTCCTCGGGCTGAACGCTGAGACGGGCGGCTTGGCCCTTCCATGTGGTGCAGGCGAGTGTGTTGCGATCGTCTTTGACGTCGTAATAGATATGACCTGAGCGCGCGCGAACAACACGTCCGACTTCGCCCCGCACACGAATGCGGCCGAACTCACCCTCTAGGGTGCGTTTGACGGCACCCGACAGCTCGGACACGGTGAATTCGGGGGCGTTTGATCCGCTTGGATCGCCGGTGGGGTCGTCGTCGAGAAGGTCCATGCGTAGAACTTAAACCGTGTCGAGATAGAGGTCCATGCGCTCTGCGTCGGTCAGCTCGCTCACGTCGGTCAATTCTTGCTTCTTGGTCAGCAGAAGGTTCTGAACAAGCCCCTCGGGGAGAAGACGCTTGATCCAAGGATCGCTTTCAAATTGGGCGATGGCCTTGGACCATGTTTCTGGTGTTTGGGGCAGGTCTAGCGCGTATGCGTTGCCGGTGATCGGGGCAGGCGGTTCTTTGGCGTCCTCGATCCCGGCGAGGGCCGCTCCCAACACGACCGCAAGCATCAAGTAAGGGTTGATGTCGCCGCCTGCGATGCGATGTTCGATCCGACGCGCCACTGGGGGGCCAGAGGGCACGCGGATGGCTGCTGTTCGATTTTCATAGGCCCATGCAAGCCCTGTGGGGGCATGGGCGCCGGGCACAAGGCGATCGTAACTGTTTGCGTGTGGGGCAAAGACCAGCATCGATGCGGGTGTTGCCGCCAGAAGGCCCGCAATGGCGTGGCGCAAAGTGTCTGTGCCCTTGGGGCCGCCATCGTCAAAGATGTTTTTCCCGGCCTCATCTAGAACCGAAAAGTGTGTGTGTAGCCCGTTGCCCGCGTAGTCTGGATAGGGTTTGGCCATAAAGCTGGCGGCAAACCCGTGTTTGCGTGCAAGACCCCGGACCAACAGCTTGAACAACCACGCGTCATCAGCGGCCTTTAGGGCATCGGGCTGGTGCATCATGTTGATTTCAAACTGGCCCAGACCTGCCTCGGAAATGGCGGTGTCGGCGGGGATGTCCATGGCTTCGCAGGCGTCATAGAGTTCTGTAAAGAACTGATCGAAGGCATCCAACTGGCGCATGGCCAAGGTCTCGGCTCCGGCACGGCGTTTACCTGAACGGGGCGATGGCGGTACCCGCAGAACGCGGCGGCTGTCATCGATGAGGTAGAATTCCAACTCAGTGGCCACCACGGGCGTCAGCCCCTTGGCGGTGTAGCGTGCGACAACGGCGTTCAGCGCGTGGCGCGGGTCGCCTGCAAAGGGTCGGCCATCGTCGTGGAACATCCAAAGCGGTAGCAGTGCGGTGGGTGTTTCGAGCCATGGCATAGGCACATAGCCACGGTCAGTGGGCAATAGGATGCCGTCCGCGTCACCGGTGTCAAAGACCAGTGGGCTGTCCTCGATGTCTTCGCCCCAGATATCCAGGTTAAGGACGGAAAATGGGAACCGTGTGCCTTCATCCTCAAGTTTGTGGGCAAAGCGGCGGGGGACACGTTTTCCCCTGGCTTGGGCATTTAGATCGCACGCAACCGCGCGGACCGAGTGGATGTGCGGGTTGTCGTGGAGCCAACTCATCGGATCAGTGTGGGCCTTATCTTGAGCTTGGGCGCCTTGCCAAGGTGTCGGTTCAGGCGGCGATTGATTGCCCCCATGGACAGGATCACCACCAAGGTCAGCAGGATGAAATATCCTGCGAGGATGGGGTAAGGCACAAAGGGATTAAAGGTCTTATCGGCAAAATAATTTGCGTAATACAGGGCGTCACCGCGTTGCTGGCGCGCGGGGAACCCTGAAAAGAAAACGAGTGCGGTGGCATGAAACAGAAAGATCGCCTCATTCGTATAGGCAGGCCACGCGAGACGCATCATTGTGGGGAATGTGATGCGGCGGAACTTGGCGTAGCCCGACAGGCCATAGGCATCCGCGGCCTCCATATCGCCCTTTGGGATCGATTTGAGTGCGCCGAAAAAGATTTCACCGGAATAGGCGGCCGTGTTGAGAAACAACACAATCAACGCGCCAAGCCACGCGGACGAAAAGGCATCAAAGATTGGCGATACGCCCTTGAGCGACAGAAAGAAGAAGTAGGCAAAGAAAAACTGAATGAACAAAGGTGAGCCGCGGAACAAAAAGATGAACCATTCCGAGGATTTGCGCGCCCACCGGTTGCTTGATGCCTTGCCCATGGCAACCGCGACCGCCAGCACAAAGCCCGCCAGCAATGCCACGATGCCGAAGTAGATGTTCCACAGCATGCCCGAGCCGATCAGGGTGAACTGCTGGCATAGGGTGAAATCGCTGCGCGGGAGCAGCCGCTCACCATAGCCGAGTGCGCGCAGGCCGTAGTCGCCGATGGTTTGCAGGCAACTTTCCATCACGCGGCTTTCCTTTGGGCTTCGCCACCGGTGGTGGCTTGGCCGTGGGTCAGGCGATTCATCAGCCGCTCTAGCACGACCTCGGACACCCGCGTGAACGCGAGGTAGAACACCAGAAGAAACAGAAAATACCACATGCGCCAATCGCCGTGGGGATAGTCCGTGAAGCGCGGGTTGGCGGTGCCGCCCAGCTCGCGCGCCCAGTAGACGATGTCTTCAACGCCTAATAGGAACAGCAGGGGTGTGGCCTTGATCAGGACCATCCAAAGGTTGCTTAGACCGGGCAGGGCATAGACCCACATTTGCGGCACAAGGATGCGCCAGAATGTCTGTCGGCTGGTCATTCCGTAGGCTTCGGCGGTTTCCAATTGGGCGCGGGGCACCGCCTGCATTGCCCCGTAAAGCACGTTGGCCGCAAACGCGCCGAACACGATTGCAAAGGTAAAGACCGCAAGCGCGAAGCCGTACACCTCGTGCAGCCATTGGGGTGCGTTGCCCAAGGGCAGTTTAGCCGCATCGCAGACGATAAAATCGTTGCCCTGGCGGATCGGTTGGTCCCAGTCGGGGCAAAGTGCGCTGTGGCGCAGGAACTCTAGCCCCTGATCGAGAGCGATCACAAAAAATAGGAAAAACGCGATGTCGGGCACACCGCGCACCACGGAGATATATCCATGCCCCAGCCAGCGCACAGGTGCGATGCGCGACCGTGCCGCTGACGCGCCGCCAAACCCCATCGCCAGAGCTGTTGGCGCAGTGACCGCGAGCAACAATAACACGGTGACGAAGGCCCAATAGAAGTTCGTATGCTTACCCGTGGTGAGGTAGCAGGCGAACCACTGGTAGGTCTCCAGGGTCGAGGGATCGGTGCAGAATGAGAACATGAGATAAAGGGGGGCGGCAGGCGAGAGCCCACCGCCCAAGTGCGATTAGAATTTCGCGCCGACTTCCCATTTCTCGATCAATGCGTTGAGCGAGCCATCTGCCTTCATGGAGGAGATTGCTGCATCCATTTTCGCTTTTAGCTCACCGTCGCTTTCGCGCAGGCCCATGCCAACGCCGCCACCGATCAGCTCTTCACGCTCCAGCTTGACCAGCTCAGCATCGGCCTCATCGATTGGTGCAAGGAAGCTGTCATCGGCCAGAACGGCGTCTGCTTCACCAGCTTTGACGGCTGCAACTGATTCCTCGGGGGATGCGAATTCCAGAAGTGTTGCGCCCATTTCGGCCACGAAAGAGGCTTGGATGGTGTTGGTCTGTGCGGCGATCACAGCGGTTTCGACGTTCAGGTCTTCGTTGCCCGCAGCCACCAAGTAGGAGGATGGATCGGGTTGTGTGTAGTTTTGGGTAAAGTCGATGACCTCATCACGCTCGGCGGTGATGGACATACCTGCGATGATGGCGTCGTAGTTGCCAGACACGAGGTTGGGGATAATGCTGTCCCACTCGTTAGTGACCCACTCACAGGTCAGTTCGGCGCGCGCGCACAGCTCGTCGCCCAACTCGCGCTCAAAGCCGTCAACTTCGCCAGCGTCGTTGAGGAAGTTGAAGGGAGGGTATGCGCCCTCGGTGCCCAGACGGACAACAGAGTGGCCATCGGCAAATGCCGCGCCTGCGCCGATTGCGAGAAGTGCAGTGGATAGGATCAGCTTGTTCATGGTGGTCTCCCGTTAGCTGGTTTTACTGGTAGTCGCCTAGGCTCAGGCCAAATTGGTGGAGGCAAGAAAGCCCCTGAGCCGCTCGGATTTCGGTGTCTTAAAGAGAGCCTCTGGTGGGCCCTCTTCCTCTATCCTACCTTGATGCAGGAATATAACGTGGTCCGACACGTCACGCGCCAGCGCCATGTCGTGGGTCACGATCAGCATGGTCCGGCCCTCTGCTGCGAGGTCCTTGATCACGCGGATGACTTCTTGTTCCAATTCGGGGTCCAGGGCGGATGTCGGTTCATCAAACAACAGGGCCTTTGGCTCCATCGTTAGTCCGCGTGCAATCGCGGCGCGTTGCTGCTGACCGCCGGACAGTTGGGCGGGATAGACGTCGCACTTGTCGCCAATGCCCACCTTATCGAGGATCGTGCGCGCTCGCGCCTCAACCTCAGCGCGATCTTGTTTTAGAACGGTGACAGGGGCCTCCATGACGTTCTCAAGGATCGTCATATGCGCCCAAAGGTTGAATTGTTGAAACACCATGGACAGGTTGGTGCGGATGCGGCGGACTTGAGCAGCATCACCCGGGACGCGTGCGGCCCCTTGGCCCCGCCACTCAACCGGTTCGCCGCAGAAAATGACCTCACCCTGCTGGCTGTCCTCAAGTAGGTTCGCACAACGCAGAAGCGTGGATTTGCCAGAGCCAGACGACCCGATCAGCGAAATCACATGCCCCTGCGGCGCTGTCACGTCCACGCCCTTCAGGACCTCAAGATCACCATAGGCCTTGTGAAGGTCCCGGATTTCGATCACCGGCGCGGTTTCAGAACTCATGGACATCCCCAGATCCAAATGACGTCTGACTTAGCGGTAATTCGTAGCGAAATGCAATGGTGCAGGCTTTAGTGACGGAGCGTCACTTGCGTGGTGTGCGGGTGGAGCCGCTGATGTGCCAAATCCGATCGCAGGTGCCGGATGTTGCTTAACCGACCAGTGGCGGTGGGACAGGGGCGTCGAAATATGCCGATTCTGGCCAGACGTGAAAGCCAGACAAACCCCCAAGCGCATCCGAATTCCGCACGTTCGAGCCGTTGATCGCAGCGTCTAAGGCTGCGCGCAGCGGTGCAGGATCACGCGATAACGCCGTAATCAGCGGAAGGCCCGGTGTAGGCTGCGTGCGTGACCGCACGGGTATGTCGGAAAACTGGGGCGTGTTGCGTCGCAATAACCGCCACGTCACCGCATCAATAAACGCGATATCTGCGCGCCCCTCGGCCACGGCGTGTGCAGAGGCTTCATGCGAACCCGTAATGATGATTTGTGTGTCCGGGCCGACAATCGGGTCATCCTGAGCTGCGGCCCAGCCCGATTGGCTATCGGCCGCGTTGACGGCCAACCTAACGCGTCCGGCGGGGGCCGCACCAATACAAACCGAATGATAGCTACCCACGGTTCCGGGTAGGTTAAAATCTAACGTCCCAACATAGCTCACACGCCCCTTCAACGATGTCCGCAGCGGCAGTGCGCAGGTCTGGGATAGGAAAAGGTCAGGATCGGTCCAATGGGCGGTCCAGTCGTTTGGCAATGCGCTGGGCGGCGTCAGATCCGGCAGATTAAGGCCAAAGTCGCATGCCGCATCTTGGATATCACGCCAAAGGGCCCTCCACGCAGCGGCGCCCGCCACGTCCCAATACATTGGCAGGCTTGCGATCATCCCTGCTTGGCGGCGCGCTGTCGCGCAAAGTTACTATCCCGGTCGTTTATGCCCAGCAGATTGGCGACCATTCGAAGAAAAGTATCTTCGTCGTGGTCTCGTTCCCCATCGGCGAGGACAACTGCCCACAACGCCTCAATAATGGCGGTGCGGTCTTCTAGATCGACGGCATCCTTGATGGCTCGGGTAAAGCGGACTGTATCGGGCGCCTCGCTTTCCAACGTTTCGGCCTGAGCACGCAGTTTTGCGGCCTCAAATGGTGACAAACCATGGCGTGTCTCAAGGATCTTGTCGATCTTGGCAATCTCTGCGGCAGCATAGTCGCCATCCGCGCGGGCGACACGTACCAGTAACGCAGCCAATGCCACTTGGGCATCCGGTTGAGGAAGGCGCTCGGGCTGGGGCGCGATGAGGCGGTTCAAAAGATCAGCAAACATGGATCACCATATAGGAAAGACCGGGGCAGAGTTTTAGGAAAAACGCCGCCCCGGGTCAAAATTAACGCAAAAGGATCAGGCTGTCGCTTTCGCCAGCGCTTGATCTAGGTCAGCGATCAGATCGACGGCATCCTCAATCCCGATGGAAACGCGCACGACATTGGGGGCGGCCCCTGCGGCTTCTTGCTGCTCTGCTGTCAACTGACGGTGCGTGGTCGAGGCCGAGTGGATGATCAGTGAACGTGTGTCGCCCAAGTTTGCCACGTGCGAGAAAATCTCGAGGTTATCGACCAGCTTGATGCACGCCTCGTAGCCGCCTTTGACCGCAAAGGTGAACAAGCCACCTGCGCCGCGCGGGCAGATTTTGGGCACAAGGTGGTTGTAGGGCGACGATTCCAGCCCGGCATAGGTGACGTAATCCACCCGTGGGTCCGCTTCGAGCCACTTGGCCAGTTTGGTCGCGTTTTCAACGTGGCGCTCCATCCGCAGGCTAAGCGTCTCAATCCCGCATAGCGTATAGTGCGCCGCTTGTGGGTTCATCGTCATGCCTAGATCGCGCAAACCAATGGCAATCCCGTGGAAGGTAAATGCCATTGGGCCAAAGGTCTCGGCGAATTTAAGGCCGTGGTAGGCTGGCTCAGGCTGGCTCAAGCTCGGGAACTTGTCGTTCGCGGCCCAATCGAACTTACCGCTGTCCACAACACAGCCACCGGTGACGGTGCCATTGCCAGTCAGGTATTTCGTGGTCGAATGCACGACGAGCGTGGCGCCGTGCTCAATCGGCCGCACAAGGTAAGGTGTAGCCGAGGTGTTGTCGACGATAAGGGGAATACCTGCCTCGTCAGATACAGCCGAGATCGCATCCAAGTCGGTGATGTGGCCGCCGGGGTTGGCGATAGCTTCGCAGAAAACAGCGCGGGTATTCTCGTCGATCGCCGCGGCTACCGCTTTGGGGTCGTCCATGTCGACAAACTTGGCTGACCAGCCGAACCGTTTGATCGTCTGAGAAAACTGCGTGACCGTTCCGCCATACAACCGGGTAGAGGCGACAATGTTGCAACCAGGCTGCATCAGCGGAAACAACGCCATGATCTGCGCTGCGTGCCCCGATGAGCAACAAACCGCGCCGACACCGCCCTCAAGCGTCGCGATCCGTTCTTGCAGCACGGCGACCGTAGGGTTTGTCAGGCGCGAATAAATATAGCCAACTTCTTGAAGGTTAAAAAGCTTGGATGCATGTTCCGCATCGCGAAACACGAATGCAGTGGATTGATAGATCGGCGTGTTGCGTGCGCCGGTTGCGGGGTCAGGGTTCGCGCCCGCATGAATTTGCAGCGTGTCGAAGCCATACGTTTGGTCACTCATGTCATTTCTCCATGTCTTTTTGTCTTTTGTTGCGGCTTTGATAGGCCCGCGCGCCCGCGCCGTCCATCGCAACGATAAATCCAGCGCGGGAATTCCGCCTCGAATCCTCCCTCATCCCAGAATTCCTGCCCTTTTCCGCGACGGCGCGCTCTCTTTGGTTTAGAAATATCCCCGCCGGAGGCACAGAATCCTTTATTTCGCGCCAGATGCCGCAGCTTAGGGGCACTGGACGCTTCGCGGCATGGGGCCTATAGGTGAAGCGTTCGAACCGGAGGACACCCATGTTCTATTTTCTTAAGCGCGCCGTGACGTGGTGGAACAGTCAAACGCTGGGCACTCAGCTTTTTACGTGGCGCAAAGGCGAACGTGTGGGTGAGGATGACCTTGGCAACATTTACTACCAAACAAAGGGTGGTGTGCGTCGCTGGGTGATCTTCAATGGTGAGGCAGAGGCCTCCCGGGTGCCGCCCGAATGGCATGGTTGGTTGCATCACACATACAAACTGCCGCCCACCGAGGCGCCCTTGCCGCATAAGGTTTGGGAAAAGCCGCATCAGATGAACTTGACTGGGACGGCCGCTGCTTATGTTCCCGCAGGGTCGCTAAAACGTGCTAAACCCATTGAACGTCAAGATTATGAGGCTTGGAGCCCGGAATAAACGGGGCTACGTATGGGCACCTGATGTAGGGGGCGCTCCGATGGCTGAAAACCGAACTGAGATTTTTGTAGGCACCGTGGTGCTGACTGTGGCCCTTGGGTTCTTGTTTTACACGGCACAGGCCACTGGCTTTGCGAACGGACCGGGCAGCAGCGCTGCAAACTACTCTGCATCGTTCCGTGCCGCAGATGGCATCGCCGTCGGGTCTGAGGTGCGTCTGGCAGGCGTCAAGTTGGGCACCGTCACGGACCTTGAACTAAACCCCGTCACCTTCCGCGCGGATGCCACGGTGGCAGTGCCGTCTAACCTCGAAATCCCCGATGACAGTTCTTTGATTATCTCCTCTGAGGGGCTGCTTGGCGGCAACTTCGTTGAGATTGTCCCCGGTGGCTCGCCGTTCAACCTAGAGCCCGGTGGTGAGTTTCTCGATACCCAAGGCTCCGTCTCGTTGGTGTCGTTGCTGATGCGGTTCGTGACCGGGTCCGAGGAATAGTGATGCGGCTTCTGGGCGCATTCGTACTGAGCCTTGGCCTTCTAATGGCTCCCGAACAGGCACCGGCTCAGGGGACATCCGTGGTCACGGGCACGGGCACAGGCGCGGTTTTGCGTACCTTAGACAAAGTTACAGGTTCGGTGTTCGATGTTGAGGTCGCTTCGGGCCAAACCATGGGCTACGGCACACTTGAAATCACCCTCAGCGAATGTCGATATCCCGCCAGTAACCCCGCTGGTGACGCGTTCGCGCATCTGGTGGTGATGGACGGCAGTCGGCGTCAGGATATCTTTGAGGGGTGGATGATCGCCTCATCCCCTGCGCTCATGGCGCTGGATCACGCACGCTACGACGTCTGGGTGTTGCGCTGTATCACATCCTGAGCGGACGGCATCGCAGGTGCGCGGGTGAAGTCGGCCTCTTTGCCCAAAGCATGCTCAAGTCGCGCATGATACATCGCACGCGGAATTTCCACGGCACCAAGTGATGTGAGATGTGGTGTAACGAACTGCGTATCAAACAGTGTAAAACCACCTGCCCGCAACCGATGCACCAAATAGGTCAACGCGATTTTTGACGCGTTGGTGCGTCGCGAAAACATACTTTCTCCAAAGAACGCGGCCCCAAGCGTGACACCGTAAACGCCGCCAACCAATGTTTGGTCCTCCCAGACCTCTATGGCGTGGGCATAGCCTGCCCGGTGCAACGCACTATAGAGGCGCGCGATAGGGCCATTTATCCACGTTTCATCACGATCTGCGCAGCCCTCAACCACGGCGTCAAAAGCAGTATTGATGCGGATTTGAAACGGCTCTTTGGCGATGAGTTTGGCCAAAGAGCGGGAGATGTGAAAACCATCTAGGGGCATGACCCCACGCTCGCGCGGATCTACCCAGAAAACCTCGGGGTCGTCGCGACCCTCGGACATGGGGAAAATCCCGGCGGCATACCCCCGTAGCAGCGTTTCTGGCGTCAGCATGGTCGTCATGACGGCACGCTACTCTGTATCGGATGCGCGCGGCAACGCGGCCATCAACCCTCGGGCCAAGGCAGCCAGAACACAGACGCCGACCATCAAAGGGACGGCTGTTCCGTCAAATGCCAACCCCAGTGGCATGGCAATGACCGCCCCAGCGATGGTCGCGACTGAGCCAATAACCGATGACGCAACGCCCGCAATATGGCCCATAGGGCTCATGGCGATGGCGTTTACGTTGCCTATGGTCAGGCCTACCTGAAAGAAAACGGATGTTTTCCAGACGATGAACACTGCGAACAAATAGACCCCATCCAGAAGACCCCCCAGCCAGATCAGCGCGCATAGACCTGACAAAAGGATTTGTGCGACAAGCGTCCAGCGGATCAAGAAATGCATACCCAGCTTTTCGACCAGCGTTGCATTGAGCAATGAGGCCGTGCTCGCGATCAGAGCGACCAGCCCAAACCACAGCGGAAAGCTGGCAGCGCGGTCAAAGGTGAAGTCGAAAATTTGCTGGGTTGAGGCAAGGACGCCAAACAGCATGCTATAGCACAACGCCTGTACCGCAATCGCAAGGCTCACGTTGCGGTTGGCAAGAACTTCACGAAGGCTGGATACCAAAACAGCGGGGCGTAGGGGGCGTCGGGCCTCGGGTGGGTGGGTTTCGGGCTGTCGCAGCCCCATCCACAGCGACAAGAGCACAGCAAACACGACAAAGGCTGCAAAAATTCCGCGCCATCCTGTGACCCAGATAATTCCCGCGCCGATGGCAGGCGCGATTGCGGGCACCAATGCAAAGACCAACATCACAAAGGACATGATTTTGGCCATCCCGCGCCCGGCATATTGGTCGCGCACAATGGCCAGTGTCACCACGCGGGGTCCAGCGGCGCCTAGGCCCTGCAGGACACGGCCCGCTATGACGGTTTCTAAGGTAGGAGCCATGTAAGCCAAAACCGAACCGATGCAAAACAACAGCGCGCCTGCCAAAACAACTGGCTTGCGCCCGACTGCGTCCGAAATAGGCCCCGCAAAGAGCGTCCCGAGGCCAAGGCCAAGAACAAAGGTCGTGATGATCAACTGTGCACGGTTCGGCTCATCAGGGGTCAAGTCGCGTGCAATATCGGGCAGAGACGGCAGCATCGAATCGATCGAAAACGCGACGATTGCTGTCATCATCGCCATGAGGGCGATAAATTCGGCTCGCGATAGTGGGGGCTTGGGCGTCAGTTGGCCGCCAGCCACCGCAGTGTTGGGTTCATTCGGGGACATCTGCCGCTTTGATCTGCGCGTTAAGGTCGTTGATCACTTGGCCCCATAGCTCGGGCGGTTGCGCGCCGGGCACGACGTGCTGGTTGGCAATAATAAATGTGGGCACCGCGCTCACGCCACGTTCGCGTGCATGAGCGTCCCGGGCGCGGATATCGTTAGCATCGGCATCACTGCTCAGCAAGCGGCGGGTCATGTCGGCCTCTAGGCCCGCGCGGGTGCCAATTTCAACGAGCGCATCACGGTCGCCGATATCTTCGCCTTTGATAAAATAGGCCTCAAACAGGGCTTGCGCCATGGGGGTTTGCTTGTGTTCAAGCCCAGCCCAATGGATCATCCGATGTGCGTCCAGCGTGTTTGGCGTGCGGGTGATGCCCTCAAGGTTGAGGTTCAGGCCCATGGCTTCAGCCGTTTCAGCAATGGGGGCGTATGCGCGCACGGCCGCCTCTTTGCCACCAAACTTACCCTCCAGATAGGCGCGACGATCCATGCCTTCGGGCGGCATGTCCGGGTTCAACTGGAACGGATGCCAAGCCAGCACAAAGGGGTGGTCGCCCGCCGCCTCTAGGGCGCGGAACAGATGGGTTTTGCCAATAAGGCACCAAGGGCAAATCGGGTCGGAAAGAATATCAAGGGTGATCATCCCCTCTCGTCGTTCACTCGGCTGTATTTTGCAACCCCTGAGGCAAGCACCGCCGCCTCTGCCTCGGTGCGTAGGGCGCGGCGGTTCAGCTTGCCGTTGGCGTTTCGCAACAGTGTGTCACATGCGAAATAGAGGCGCGGCTGTTTGAAACGGGCCAGATGGGTCCGGGCCATGTCACGAATGTCGTCCTCTTGGCCGCCGACGTGAAACAGTGCGATCACAGTCGTGTCTTCGTGCAGGCGCACCTCACAGGCGGCTACCTCCGATACGCCGGGCGTGAGCGAGAGCTTGTTTTCTACTTCCAAAGGAGAGACCCGAAAGCCCCCGGCGTTCATCATATCATCGCGGCGGCCCAGATATGTGATTGCGCCGTCACGGGCCATGGTGACGTAATCGCCGGTGCCAAACCAAGCCGTGCCAACGGGTGCAGGCCCTGTTCCCGTTTTCCAATAACCCAGCATCAGCCCCGGCTCAGACGTGTGTAGGCACAATTCTCCGGGCGTATCATAGTCTACGGCTAAGCCACCTGTGCGCACGCTGATGTGACGCCCCGATTGTGGGTAGCCAGCGGTCCCGACGGAGGCGGGCCGGCTGGGGCTGCCCGAGATATAGGTTGAGCATTCTGACATCCCCAACGCTTCGTGCACCGCGGTTCCGGTTGCTTTTATCCATGCCGCGCGTGTGACGTTCGGCAAAGCCTCCCCCGCGCTTAGCCCATGGCGTAGCTTGCGCAAGGGCGGGATCGGGCCGCGTAGCATTTGGCGATAAACCCCTGGGGCGGCGGCAAAGATCGTTACATTGTGGGCGGCAATCATGGCCGGAAGGTCCTGAGCCTTGGTGCCCTCAGCGGGGATCAGCGCAGTAGCTCCGATGGTCCAAGGGTCCATCAGCCCAGTCCCCATCGTATAGGTCCAGTTGAAGGCCCCCGCGTGCATTAAACGGTCATCTGCTCGCAAACCATACCAGCCGTCCCACATCATCTGCCGCGCCCAAACAGCCCGATGAGCATGACACACCGGCCGCGATATCCCACCACTGCCAGAGGTGAATACAATGTAGGCAAGCCGGTTTGGGTCGCCCATCTCTGGGGCAAGCGGGGGCAGGCTTTGCATTTGGCGCAAGCTCTCTTCATCCAGCAACGGCAGATCGGTCTCGGGCACAACAACGCCGCATGAGGTTGCAATTGCGGTCGGTGTCACCTGCGAAATGAGGCTCGCAACCTCGGAATCCGTCAGTGCGGCGGCCGTGGGTACGGGAATGATACCCGCCCAAATGCAGGCCAAATACGTCAGCGGACAGATCACAGAATTTCCTTGGCGCAGCATCAGCCTGTCGCCGCGCTTCAGGCCCGCGTCCCGTAAACCACGCGCCATACCTGCCACGGCTTGCCTGAGGTCCGCATAGGTCCAAGGCGCGGACCCATCTCCAACAACCTGCAAGGCGTAGGCACCGGGTTTTCCGGTTTCCAACACATAGGCCGCCATATTGAACTCAGCGGGTGGAGCGGGAAATGTATCGTGAAAAAGAGCAGGCATATGCAATGTTTAAGTGTCAGGGTTCCATGCGGCAAGCGCTTGCAGCAGCTTTGGGCTGAGGATACAACGGCAACATGTCCAAGACCGAACCCAGCCTGATCCGCTTGGCCCGCGAAAGCGGAAGCGACCGCAGCCCCGAGCCGCTCAACCTCGCCGAGCGGGTGCGCTCCTTGCGCAAATCGCGCGGCTGGACGCTGGAACAGGCCGCCAATCAGGCCGGTCTGGCGCGCTCCACCCTCTCCAAGATCGAGAACGGCCAGATGTCACCCACTTGGGAGGCGCTCAAGAAACTCGCCACCGGGCTGGAGATTTCGGTGCCGCAGCTGTTCACCCCTCCCAAAGAGGGGCAGGTCACAGGCCGTCGCACAGTCACCCGCATGGGCGAGGGTGAGGCTCATGTGACCACAACCTACGAACACGAATTGCTCGCGGGCGCTCTCACTACGAAACGGATGCTACCCTATCGCGCCCGAATTCGCGCCCGTTCTTTTTCCGATTTTGACGATTGGGTCCGTCACGACGGAGAAGAATTCCTACTGGTGCTGACAGGCGCCATCCGGCTCTACACCGAATTTTACGAAGCGATCGAAATGCGCCGGGGTGACAGCGCTTATTACGACGCCTCGATGGGCCACAATGTTGTCTCCGTATCAGACGAAGACGCCACGATCCTATGGGTCACGTCGCTACCATAACTCTTTCTTTGGTTCCAAAATATCCCGGGAGTGTGAGGGCAGCGCCCTCACGTGGCGCGGGGCCAAAGGCACCCAGGCAATCATTTAACTGTCAAACATCGCCGCCAGATCGACTGAGCTTTCATCGCCTATCTGATCAAAATGCTGGTCTAAAAAGGTATCCGTTGCGCGGTATCCCGCAGTCCGCAGTTGCGCCAAGACCGCCGGGTTCGGGACCAGCTTCGTTGCCACAGATAGTTGCTGCATCAGCGCGTCGTCGGCGACCATATGCACCAACACATCCTTCATTGCATCGCCTGACATAGTGCCCGCATGCAAAAGGCGCTGCACAAAGGCAATCGCACGCAATTCTCGCAAAAGGGATGTATTAAAGCTGATCTCATTTATGCGATTTTGGATGTCACGCGCGGAACGCGGCACTTCAGCTCGGTGCAGTGGGTTGATATTCACAACCAGAATATCCCGTGGGAGATCCTTGTGAAACAGCGGGAACAGGGCCGGATTGCCAGTGTATCCGCCGTCCCAATAGGCCTCGCCATCGATTTCGACGGCCTCAAACAGCGTGGGCAAACAAGCAGAGGCAAGGATCGCATCGGTTGTGATATCATCGCGGGTGAACACGCGGATCTTCCCTGATCGAACGTTGGTCGCACATATATGGAACTGCGGCCCTGCCTCGGAACAGATATTGTCAAAGTCAAAGCCCTCGACAATGCGGCGCAGCGGATTGGACGTCGTACCGCGGTATAAATAGGGTGATATGTTTCGTGACGTGGTGTCCGACAGCGCGAATGGCAGCGAGTATTCAATCGCCCGGCTGATCGCCATTGGCGAAAACGCGTTAAGCCATGGCCCAAACGCCTCATCCGTGATCGCGCCTACTTTGGTCCAAAGCGCCTCAAGCCCAGCCTTGGCTTTGTCCCGGTCGCCCGTGACCAACCCGCATTTTATAGCCGCGCCGTTCAGTGCGCCTGCAGATGTGCCCGAAATTGCTGCGATCTCGATCCGTTCATCTTCTAGCAACCGGTCCAGAGCGCCCCAAGTGAACGCGCCATGTGCCCCGCCGCCCTGAAGGGCCAGGTTGATGCGTTTGGCTTGGGCCATGGGGTAAATCCTTTTGCGTTAAAGAAATTGGGGGATCACAGGGCGGTCCAACCGCCGTCCACTGAGATTGTCGTGCCCGTGATTTGTGCCGCCGCGTCCGAGCAAAGGAACACAGCCGTACCGCCCATTTGTTCAACCGTTGCGAATTCTTTCGATGGCTGCCGCGTCAATAGGACGTTTTCAACGACCTCTTCACGGCTCATGCTGTATTCCTTCATGGTGTCGGGGATTTGGGCCTCGACCAATGGGGTTAAAACATAGCCGGGGCAGATCGCGTTGGCGGTAATCGGCTCGCGCGCGGTTTCGAGGGCGACGACCTTGGTCATGCCCACAACGCCGTGTTTCGCTGCAACATAGGCCGATTTGTACGGCGAAGCAGTCAACCCGTGGGCCGAGGCGATGTTGATGATCCGGCCCCAGCCAGCCGCGCGCATCATCGGCAACGCGGCTGCGGTGGTGTGATAGGCCGAGGACATGTTGATCGCGACAATTGCGTCCCATTTGTCTTGGGGGAACTCATCAATCGCGGCGACGTGTTGGATGCCTGCATTGTTGATGAGGATATCACATGCTCCGGCCTGCTCGACCAAGGCGCGGCACTGATTGCCCGTGGACATATCGGCCTGAATGTAGCGGGCGCTGACGCCGTGATCCGCCGCGATCTGGGCGGCTAAGGCATGATCCTCTTCGCGGTCGGTGAATGAGTTGATCACCACGTTCGTCCCGGCCTTGGCCATTTCGATTGCGATACCCAAACCGATGCCGGAATTGGACCCGGTGATGACGGCGGTCTTGCCTTGAAGTGTCATGGATCTTTTCCTTTGTCTCACGTTGCGTCAACGATAGCTGCTGCACCGCAGAATGAAAGGAAGTTCTGCTAAACCTGCCGCACTGCGGCATCAATTGTGATCGGCTGTGATGCTCGGCGGCTGTGTTTGACGGCCTCAATTTTGAGCCAAAAAAAACGCCAGCACGAAGCTGGCGTTAAGTTATTGAGGCAGGTTTCATACAGGCAAGAAACCTATCGAGCAGTGAGATCAATATACTGGATGCGGTGTTGAGAGTCCAAGTTAAAGTTTTGGACTATCTTGAGGGATCACCGTATCTTGAGGCCAATAAATCAAGGAAAACAGGAACTGTTTCGATATGGCCTTTAATTCTTTTCATCGAGCAGTCGCGGGTGCTGTGCTTGGATTGGCGTTTTTTTGCCAACCGATTCTTGCCACCGATTCTCCCTCCGAAAGCGCTGAACCGCACCATGGAATCGCTCTTTACGGTGCTCCGGCGTTGCCTGCGGACTTTGCGCATTTGCCTTATGCCAATCCCGACGCCCTCAAGGGTGGGACGTTCATTGATGGTCAGGTTGGCGGTTTCGACAGCCTGAACCCGCACATTCAAAAGGGCCGCGTGCCGTGGCAGTTGCGGTTCCTTGCACACGAAAGCCTGATGGGGCGATCCTATGATGAGCCGTTCACATTATACGGCCTTCTGGCCGAGACGGTTGCAGTCGATCCAGCGGGCCATTGGGTTGAGTTTCACCTTCGCCCTGAGGCGCGGTTTTCCGACGGTAGTCCGGTCACTGTTGAGGATGTGATTTGGTCCTACGAGACGCTCGGCACCCAAGGGCACGCACGCTACCGCGGGTCATGGGCGCAGGTGGCTCGTATTGTGCCCGTGGGCGCGCGGGGGCTGCGCATCAGTTTCAAGGCGCCCAACCGTGAGTTGGCGATGATCATGGGAATGCGCCCCGTATTGAAAAAAGCCCAGTGGGAGGGCCGCGATTTCGCCGAAAGCGGGTTGGATGTGATCCCGATTACGAGTGCGGCCTATGTCATCACAGATTTTGAGCCGAACCGTTTTGTGGAGCTGACCCGTAACCCTGACTACTGGGCGCGGGATCTGCCACTGCGCAAAGGTGTCCACAACCTTGATACCCTTCGGATGGAGTTTTTCACCGATGCGTCCGCCATGTTTGAGGCGTTCAAATCCGGTGAACTGAGCACGATGCGCGAAACCTCTGCTGCGAAATGGGCGGAACAATATGATTTTCCGGCTGTGCAAAGCGGCGCTATTGTCAAATCCGAGGTGCCGCATCAACGCCCCACGGGGATGACGGGCTTGGTGATGAACACTCGCACCGGGTTCTTTTCGGACTGGCGCGTGCGCGAGGCGATGATTGAGGCGTTTAATTTCACTTACACCAACGCTGTCCTCAACGGCGGCGCGCTGCCTCGGATCGAGAGTTATTTTGCGAACTCACCGCTGGGCATGACGCCCGGCGCCCCGGCGCAGGGCCGCGTGCGCGACCTGTTGGCACCCTTTGCAGACAGCCTTCCACCCGGTGCGATTGACGGTTATTCCTTGCCCAAGGGCAGTGAGCGTGTGGCCAACCGTGGGGCGATCCGGCGGGCCACCGCCTTGCTTGCGGACGCAGGCTATACCGTTGAAAATGGGCGCCTAATGGGGCCGGACGGGCCACTTCAGTTCGAAATTCTCCTGCAAAACGGCTCAAGTGAGATCGGTTCGGTGGTCGATATATATGTCGAAGCGTTGGAGCGGCTTGGCCTTGATCCTGAGATTTCCTCAATCGACAGCGCCCAATATACGGAGCGTGTGAACAGCTACGATTTCGACATGACCTATTATCGCTGGGGGTTGTCGTTGTCGCCGGGCAATGAGCAATGGCGCTATTGGGGCCCTGAGGGGGTTGAGGCGCCAGGATCGCGTAACCTGATGGGCACTGACACGCCCGCGATTTCCGCGATGATCGAGGCTATGTTGGATGCGCACTCGCAAGAGGACTATGTGGCCGCGGTGAAGGCACTGGACCGGGTGTTGACGGCGGGGCGTTATGTAGTCCCGTTGTGGCACAATCCGGTGTCTTGGATCGCCCATGATGCGGAGCTGAAATTTCCCTCTGACCGGATTTCGATCTATGGTGACTGGATAGATTTCCAGCCTGATGTGTGGTGGCGCGATCCGAATTAAACACCCAAGTCGGGTGCTTCGCATTCCAGTGGCGCGTCGTCCTCATGGACGGCAAACAAATCA
The DNA here is from genome assembly GCF_982993085.1 of Thalassobacter sp. NCBI lineage: Bacteria > Pseudomonadati > Pseudomonadota > Alphaproteobacteria > Rhodobacterales > Roseobacteraceae > Thalassobacter > Thalassobacter sp. The sequence continues at coordinate 41,192 of NZ_CEZFMW010000009.1, forward strand.
TTCAGCGGGTCCGCGCCCTTTGCGCGGGCCGACACACCGCCGCCGGGCTGCTTGAAAAAGTCCCAACAGATCGGCTCGGGGCTTTCATCATAGATAAAACAGATGTCGCTGTCGGCGTTTTCAAACCATATGCCGCGTTGGCATTGGCCGTCCTCAAACGCCCAAATGACGCGTTTGTCGGGAAAGTATTGCTCGGCCCCAAAGGCGCGACCTGCGCGTTCAAAATAGAGGGTTTTACCGGACACACGGGCGTCAAACTCCGGGCCTGAAAACGTCTCTTGGCCGAGTGCAGGTGTGGTGAGCGTGAGGCAAAGGGTTATGGCAAGGCGCATGGTCACTCCGGGTTGCAGGCTCAATCATAAGTGGGGCGGGGGCGGCTGAAAACCATGCCTGTCAAATCTGTGTGCTCGCCCGTGCCAAGAGAATACGTTTCCTATGATAGTCACGCAGCTATCGGCTTGGGGGAATTCGCCCATTTGGTGTCGGTTTTGACATTTTGGGTGGCTACGAGCGTGCTATCACACACCCGATGCGCGCGGGAGGCTTTCATGGCATTGGACGACAACAAAGGTGTGTGGAAATCAGGTCGAGGCAAAGGGCGCAAAACGCCCAAGGGTCGGCAGTATGAGGACAGCGCACTGGCTAAAGTGCGCGCGCTTTTAGGCGATCGTCCCCGGCGTCGGGACCTGCTGATCGAGTTTTTGCACCTGATCCAAGATGCCTATGGCCACCAATCGGCAGCGCACCTACGCGCCTTGGCCGAAGAGATGAAACTGTCGATGGCCGAGGTCTGGGAAGTCGCAACGTTTTACGCGCACTTCGATCCACTGCGCGAAGATGATCCAGTGCCGCCCGCACTCACGATCCGCGTCTGCGATTCGCTATCGTGCGAACTGGCTGGATCCGAGGCGTTGATTTCTGCGCTTGAAGAGGGCGTTGACCCATCCCAAGTACGCGTTTTGCGCGCGCCTTGCATGGGGCGCTGCGACACGGCGCCAACATTAGAGCTGGGTCATAACCATATCGATAACGCCACACCCGATTTGGTCCATGCGGCAATTGCGGCCGGGGATACCCACCACAAGATGCCCGACTACGAAGGGTTTGAGGCGTATCGCAAAGGCGGTGGCTACGCCGAGCTGGCGCGTTTGCGCGAGAACGGCGATTGGGAGCAAGTACAGGATCAAGTCCTTGCCTCAGGGCTGCGCGGACTTGGCGGGGCTGGGTTCCCATCGGGCAAGAAATGGGGCTTTGTTCGGGCCAATCCTGGGCCACGCTATTTGGCCGTGAACGGGGATGAGGGCGAGCCGGGCACATTCAAGGACCGCTATTATCTAGAGCGTAAGCCGCATCTGTTCCTTGAGGGGATGCTGATCGCTGCGTGGGCTGTCGAGGCTGAGACCTGCTTTATCTATATGCGGGATGAATATCCGGCAGTTCTTGAAATTTTGGCGACCGAAATCGCGGCCCTAGAGGCGGCGGGTATCGTTGAGCCAGGATACATCGATCTGCGTCGTGGTGCGGGTGCCTACATCTGCGGTGAAGAAAGCGCGATGATCGAATCGATCGAGGGCAAGCGTGGCCTACCGCGTCATCGCCCGCCGTTTGTTGCTCAGGTTGGCGTGTTTGGTCGTCCGACACTGGTGCATAATGTCGAAACGTTGAAATGGGTGGCGCGGATTGTCCGCGAAGGCCCTGAAATTCTGTCATCGGTCACGCATAACGGCCGTACTGGCCTGCGCAGCTATTCCGTTTCGGGGCGCGTCGCGGCACCGGGCATGTATCTGCTGCCTGCTGGTTCAACGATTGTCGATATCATCGATGCGGCGGGTGGCATGGCTGAGGGGCATGTGTTCAAGGCCTATCAACCGGGCGGGCCATCGTCGGGGGTTCTGCCCGCGACATTGAATGATGTGCCGCTGGACTTTGATACGTTGCAGCCGCATGGCACGTTCATCGGGTCTGCTGCCGTGGTTGTCCTATCTGATCAAGACCGCGTCCGGGATGCGGCATTGAACATGCTGCGGTTCTTTGAGGCCGAGAGCTGCGGGCAATGCACACCTTGCCGTGTTGGCTGCGAGAAGGCAGTGAAGCTGATGCAGGCAGAAACGTGGGATCAAGAGCTTTTGGAAGATCTCAGCCAAGCGATGGTTGACGCGTCCATCTGTGGGTTGGGGCAGGCGGCGCCGAACCCTATCCGGCTGACGATGAAACACTTTGCCGAGGAAATCTAAGCGTCGCCCTTTGGGCGTTTACATGAGTTAGGTGGCGCTGCCCCCGCCTCCGTACCGGAGCCTCCCCCGGAGTATTTTGGGAACAAAGGAGGTCAGGTGACGCAGTGGCTTTCAAACCGTGCTGGCTCGTATTAGATGTGAGCGCCGTAGGCGACGGCAGGAACGGTCTGGGCGATGGCATTTTTCAAGAAACTCAAGGAACGGATGTTCAAGAGCTCCTCTAAGTTGGAGGAGGGTTTGGATGCGATCGTTGAAGACGGTGGCGCGGTCGAGGCGGTCGCGGATACTGATTTGCGCGCTGAGGCCGAAGCAGAACGCCTGACGATTGAGGCGGCGGAGCGCGCTCGGCGTGACGAAGAACTTGCGCGTGTAGAAATTGAGGCTCAGGAAGCAGCGGCTGCTTTGGTATCGGCACAGGACGCTGATGCAGAGCGACAAGCGGCGGAGGCGGCCCGCATTGAAGCTGACCGAGTGGAGGCCGCCCGCATCGCAGCGCTTGAGGCTGAGAAGCGCCGCGTTGAGCAAGCGAAAGCCGCAGCTGAGGCAGCCCCTAAGCCCGGCCTTTTTGGACGGATTTTGGGCCGCGGTGAAGCTAAGACGGTGGTGCGACGCGCGCTGGATGATGAGATGTTGGAGCAGCTGGAAGAGCTGCTAATCACGGCGGATATGGGGGTTGATACCGCATTGCGGGTGACGGCCAATATGGCCGAGGGCCGGATGGGAAAACGGCTTTCTACGCAAGAGATTAAGGGGCTTATGGCCTCTGAGGTGGCGGCAATTATGGAGCCTGTCGCTAAACCGATGCCATTGTACCCCAAAAAGCCCCAAGTGGTGTTGGTTGTTGGCGTAAATGGCTCTGGAAAGACGACGACTATCGGCAAGCTGGCAAGCCAGTTTCGCGCCGCGGGCAAGTCGGTTGTTATTGCGGCCGGTGATACGTTTCGGGCTGCGGCAGTGGAGCAATTGCAAGTCTGGGGGGATCGGGCAGGCGTTCCTGTTTTGACGGCACCCGAGGGATCTGACCCGGCCTCATTGGCATTTGATGCGATGACCAAGGCCGAGGCGGATGGTGCAGATTTGTTGATGATCGACACCGCAGGTCGTTTGCAAAATCGAGCCGATTTGATGGAAGAGTTGGCCAAGATTGTCCGTGTGATCCGCAAAAAAGACCCCTCTGCACCGCATAATACCTTGCTGGTTTTGGATGCGACGACTGGGCAAAACGCGATCTCTCAGGTGGAGACATTCCAAAAACTGGCAGATGTGTCCGGCCTTGTGATGACAAAGCTGGATGGTACCGCACGGGGCGGGGTTTTGGTTGCCTTGGCGGATAAATTCGGTCTGCCGATCCATGCCATCGGCGTGGGAGAGCAGATCGACGACCTGCAAGCCTTTGATCCAGAAGACTTCGCAAGAGCGCTGACAGGCTTAGATGCCTGACGCCACATGAGCGCGTGGATCCTCACGATTGAGGGAACACCAGCGGGGGAACAGGCCGCCCTATTACTTGTGCTGTTTGCGGCGCTTTTGCACGCGGTCTTTGGCGCGATGCAGAAAGGGCGCTTTGATCCGTGGACGACACGTGCTGCGATTGACGCTTGCCTTGTCGCTATCTCGGTGCCGTTTGCAGTGTTCGTCGTGCCGTGGCCGCAGGGCCATGAATGGTGGTTGTTTGCCGGCGCTTTGGTCATCCACTTTTTGTATAAATCTGGGATGGCTGCGGCCTATCAACGAGGTGCTTTTACCGTTGTTTACCCCGTTGTTCGGGGCACGGCCCCGCTTTTTGCGGTCTTTGGTGCATGGCTGATTTTTGGTGAAACGTTCGCACCCCTGCAATGGTTTGGGCTGGGGTGCTTATTGGCCGGTATCTTTGGCCTCGCGCTTTATAACATCCTCTATTTGGTTGAGGACCGAGCCTCACTTTTGCCGGCGCTTGGCATGGCATTGTTCACAGGGATGATGGTTGCGGCCTACACAACCTTCGATGCCTTCGCGATCCGCACAACGCCCAACCCGTTCACGTTTGTGGTGTGGTTCTTCTTTCTCTGCTCGCTCGATTTTCCGGCGCTTTGGCTGTGGCTGCACGCACGGGGGCGCGTGGCCACGCCCGAGTGGCGGCCACTGTTCACACGCGGTGTGATTGGCGCGCTCGTGGCCTACGGCTCCTTTGGTTCGGTGCTTTTGGCGACGCGATTGGGCAAAGTCGGGGAGGCTGCGGCCTTGCGCGAAACCTCAATCGTTTTTGCGGCTCTGATCGGCTGGCTTATCCTGAAGGACACCGTCGGCCCGCGCCGGATTGCGCTTATGTGTTTGATTGCACTGGGGGCCGTGTTCATTGAGGTCGGCAGCTAGGGGTGGATATTCCGCGCCACGGGGCCTACGTCTGGCTACAGCTATGGAGAAGCCGTTATGAGCCAGCCTGAACCCGCGTCCAAACCTGTTCCCCAATCTGAGGGGCGCCCTGTGAACGGCACGCTGAAATTCCTATTGGAAACGGGGCCGGTTCTCGCGTTTTTTGGGGCCTACATGTATTTCAAGGATGAGACGTTTCTCATCAATGGGACGGAATACGGGGGCTTCATCGCGGTGACGGTGGCGTTCATTCCCGTCATTCTGGCGGCTACGGCGATCTTGTGGGCGCTGTCGGGCAAGCTGTCAAAAATGCAGGTGCTAACAGCTGTTTTGGTAATCTTTTCGGGTGGTATTTCGTTTTGGTTCAACGACGAGCGTTTCATCAAAATCCGGCCGACGATCATGTTCTCTATCTTTTCCGCAATTTTGTTTTTCGGACTGGCGCGTGGGCGCAGCTATCTTGAATATCTGATGGAAGACCTGATTCCGCTGCAACGTGAAGGGTGGCTCATCTTGACGAAACGCTTTGCGATGCTGTTTGCGGGCCTCGCCGTTTTCAACGAGATCGCGTGGCGCAGCCTGTCGACCGAAGTCTATGTGACGGTGGACACGTTTGGCGTGCCCATCGCGATCTTTGCGTTCTTCTTCACGCAAACAAAACTGTTCACGGCTTACGCGATAGAAGAAGAACCTGAGGCCTAAGCCTCAGGGTTTTTTCGGTTTTTTCGAGCTAAGATCACGCGAGCCATAGAACCCTGCGCCGGGTGATTTGGCCCCACCTTTGCGGGCGCTACCGCGTTTTGGCGCGCCTTTGGCGTCCTTGCGCAACGACATGCCGGGGTTCGCGAGGAACTGCTTCTTTTTCTCTGCTCTTTCTGCTTGTTCGGCTTCGCGCCGAGCAGATCGATCGTTGTCAGGACGGTCTTTGCCAAAGGGCTTCCGATCACCGCGATCCTCGCCGTATGGTTTGCGCGCCGGGCGGTCACCACGATCTTCACCGGGTTTTCCGTAAGGTTTGCGCGCTGGGCGATCACCACGGTCTTCGCCGGGTTTTCCGTATGGCTTACGCGCGGGCCGCTCACCACGGTCTTCGCTGGGTTTTCCGTAAGGTTTGCGCGCTGGGCGATCACCACGGTCTTCGCCGGGTTTTCCGCTAGGGCGCCCAGCGGGCTTTCCGCTAAACTTTCCAGCGGGCTTGCCGCCAAATTTACCAGCAGGTTTCCCGCCGGGTTTGCGACCGCCGGGGCCGGGTTTTCCGGGGGCGCGGGGTTCGATGTCGTCGGCCATCTCGGGCTCTCCTAGTTGGTCACGCAGCACACGTGTGCGGACCTCTTCAATCTCGCCGGTCGCCAGTGTGCCCAGCTGAAACGGCCCATAACTCAATCGGATCAGACGGTTCACCAGAAGCCCTTGGCTTTCCATAGCGCGCCGAATTTCACGGTTCTTACCTTCGCGTAGGCCCAGTGTAAGCCAAGCGTTGCCGCCCTGCTGGCGGTCGAACGCGACCTGCATGGGGGCAAAGCGTTCACCCTCAACGGTGAGCCCGGCGCGCATCGCCTCCAGTTGTGCCTCAGTCGGCGTGCCGCGCACACGCACGCGGTAGCGACGCAGCCAGCCGGTTGAGGGCAGCTCAAGGCGGCGCTTCAGCTCACCGTCATTGGTCAAAAGCAACAGGCCCTCAGAATTGAGGTCCAGTCGCCCAACGGTCATCACCCGTGGCAAATCGTCGGGCAGCGCGTCAAACACAGTCTCACGCCCCTGTTCGTCGCGGGTCGTGGTCACAAGGCCTGTTGGCTTGTGGTACATCCACAGGCGTGCACGTTCTGGCGGCGCAAGGGGGACGCCATCCACTGCGATGCGATCCTCATCCGTCACGTTTAGCGCGGCGCTTTCAATGACTTGTCCGTTAACCGTTACGCGGCCTTCGGCAATAATAACTTCGGCGTCACGGCGCGAGGCGATGCCTGCGCGGGCAATCACTTTGGCAATGCGGTCACCGGGAGGCGCGCTTTTGGTGGGGGGTGTGTTGGACATGCGCTCCCCTTATCGCGCTCGTGGGCGCTTGGAAAGCGTCTTGCGTGGGGGCCGGCGTTTCGGCAAGTCTGCATTATGACGTTTCGATCCCATATGGAGGCCGCGCTAGAGGCCGCAAAGGCCGCAGGTGCACGCGGCGAAGTCCCCGTGGGTGCTGTCATTTTGTCCAAGGATGGCAAGGTCTTGGCCATAGAGGGCAACCGCACGCGTGAACGCAACGACCCCACCGCCCACGCCGAGGTATTGGCTATCCGAGCGGCTTGTGCGGCGCTTAACCAAGAACGACTAATGGATTGCGATCTTTACGTTACGTTGGAACCCTGTGCGATGTGCGCCATGGCAATCAGCCACGCGCGGATTGCGCGGGTGTATTACGCTGCGTCTGATCCGAAATCTGGCGGCGTGGCGCAGGGCGCACGGGTGTTTACCCACCCGCAAACGCATCACGTGCCCGAAGTGTACGATGGCATCAATGCCGCCGCATCAGAGGCGCTGTTGCAGGAATTTTTCACCGCGCGCCGGGGCTAGCTGCGGGTTAGGCCCGCTCGGGGTCCAGCAAGAGAGTGCGCAGCGACAGCGTCATGACTTTGGCGCTGTCGAGCATGTCCTGCACACCCACCCATTCATCCGGCTGATGCGCCAGATCAAGGATGCCCGGCCCGTAGGCAATGCAATTCTTGAGCCGTCCAATTCGGTCGATATGCTTTTGATCGTAGGTCCCGGGTGAGACAACAAATTGCGCCTGCGTGTCCAACACCTGCGCGATGGCATCTTGGACTGTGCGCACCACCGGCGCGTTCTCATCGGTCATGGTGGGGGTGACCGACCACAACTCGCGCAGGTCATAGCGGAACTCGGGGCGCTGGGATTTGACCGTCTCTAGCACGGCGACGATCTCGGCTTTGACCTCTTCAATGTTTTCCTCAATCAGGAACCTGCGGTCGATCGTGATCCGACACGAATCCGGCACACAAGCAGAGGGGAACCCGGTGTAGTCCGCAGGCAGCTCATCCGCGCCGCCATGTATCGCGTTGATGTTCATGGTCGAATTGCGCGCGCCCTCTGGTACTACTGGCATATCCGTCTGTTTTGAGGCCAAAAGCGGAAACAACGTGCGTTCCATTTCCTCAAGCACGGCGCCCATGTGGCGCACCGCGCAGTCGCCCAAAAACGGCATGGAACCGTGGGCTATCCTGCCCTTTGTCTCAATCTCGGCCCACCAAACGCCGCGGTGACCTAGGCAAATGCGATCCTTGTTCAAAGGCTCGGGGATAATGACGTGTTGCACGCGTTCGGGGGCAAAGTACCCTTTCTCCGCTAGATACGCGACGCCGCCATAGCCGCCGGTTTCCTCATCCGCCGTGGCGCTGATTTCAACAGCACCGGAAAAGTTGGGGTAGGTATCGATGAACGCCTCTGCGGCAATGATTGATGCGGCCAACCCGCCCTTCATGTCACACGCGCCGCGACCATAGATGCGGTCGCCGTCTAGCTCACCTCCAAACGGATCGCGGGTCCACCCCTCACCCACGGTGACGACATCATGATGGCTATTGAAATGCACACATTCGCCGGGCTTAGCCCCTTCGCGCCGGGCCACAATGTTCCAGCGTGGGTGTGTTTCACTATCTGCGGGCGCACCGTGGGCGCGGATCATTTCGGTGACAAACCCATGCGCGCTCAGACGGGTGTCCAGATACGCACAGATCGCGTGGTAATTATCGCCCGGCGGGTTGAGCGTCGGGATACAGATCAGATCTTGGGTCAGCGCGATCAGATCGTCGCGCCGGGCCTCGATGGTTTGGATAAGAGGATCGGACATTGGGGCCCCCGTACTAGTCGGTGTGAGTGTAGGCAAATGCCGCCCAATGACCAGAGGGGGTGGCGGCAAGGCCTGCGCCGACCTATGTGCAGATAAGCAAAGGGGGTGGCTATGCTGCTGAATATTCGAGTGATGATGCTGATGCTGGCGGCCTTGACGGTGGTTTTTATTAGCTTCTTTTTTTACTTTCGCGCGGGCCGGGTTGAGGCTGCAAAAGCCACTTGGACGGCCAAGCAACCGCCCTTGCCGGAACATACTTACGTGCAAAACGATCTGGCCGACTATATACCGGGACTTGTGAAGCGCCTTGCGATCTGGGTCTATTGCGTCCCGTTGGCGGCGACTTCGGTATTGGCATTTGTGCTGAATATGCCGGAAGGGGACTGAGGGCCGTGATTAGGTGGTTTTTATGGGGGCTGTTTGCCGCGATCTTGGGGTCGTGTCTGCATTACACGCTGCCCCAACGTGATATTGTGATTGTGACCGGGACCGAAATTATTCGACAAGACGTTGGCGGGCTGAATAGTTGGTTTTATGCGGGCGCCGACAGCGGCAACGCGACAACGGCCAACCGGGATCTTCGGTTGATCAACACAACGGATGCCGACGGGACCACACGGGTATACCGCAACGAAGATACTGGTGTCGGGTGGCCTCCGTACTTTAAGTTCGACAGCGCGGATTTGCAGGCGGATGCGCAGGCCGTGATTTCCACACGGGCTGAACCTCAGTGGGTCGCCGTGCGCCACTATGGCTGGCGCAGCACGCTCATTTCCATTTATCCCAATGCGACGTCTCTCAAGCCTGTTTCTGGGCCGGACGCGACTTTGATCCCTTGGTTCAATATCATTGTCTTGGTGGGCCTGCTGGCCCTGATCCGTGCGGTTCAGGTCCGTATCGCGCGCTGGTGGTGCCGTAAATTTGGGGATGCGGCGGCCTAGGCCCTTTATGGGCAAAACGTATCTGGCCGCGTTGAAGCGGTTGGGATAGATCTGACGTATGTTAGCTACCACAAACCTTCCGTCACAGGGCGCGGCGTCGCCTACGTTGATCGCCCATGGGCTGTTTGGCTCCGCCCGCAATTGGGGCGTGATAGCGAAACGCCTGTCTGATCGTGGCCCCGTGGCGGCCGTTGATATGCGCAACCATGGCGATAGCCCGCGTGAAGACGATCACAGCTATGCAGCCTTGGCGCAGGACCTGTCAGAGGTGATTGCGTCCAATTGGGGACAGGCGGATGTGGTGGGTCATTCGATGGGGGGTAAGGCCGCGATGGTCTGCGCGTTAACGGCCCCTGATGCGGTTCGGCGGTTGGTCGTCGCAGACATTGCACCCGTAGGCTACAGCCATACCCAAGTCCATCTGATCCATGCCATGCGGGCGCTAGACCTCAGCCAAATCACCCGACGCAGTGAAGCCGCAGAGGCGCTTGAGGCCAGCATCCCTGAGCCGGGCGTGCGTGCCTTTTTGCTGCAATCGCTTGATGTGGCCGGCAAACGCTGGCGGCTCAACCTTGATGCGCTCGAAGCAGAGATGGACAAAATCATCGGCTTTCCAGCGATTGAAGGCCGCTACGAGGGGCCCGCGTTCTTTTTGTCAGGCGCCGAAAGTGATTATGTCCTGCCGGAGCATCGCGCGCGGATCAAAGCGCTATTTCCACAGGCGCGGTTTGCCAAAATTCCGGGCGTTGGCCATTGGCTTCATGCGGAAAAACCACGCGAGTTTGAGGCAGCGGTTCGCGCGTTTCTTGACGCCTAGCGGAGGGTGCTAAGGGGGGCGGTGGCCCGGCGGCGGCGCTGCCATACCCACGCTGCCGGACCACCTAGAGCCAGCCCAAGCATCATCCCCATGACTTGTAGTTGGCTGTCGATCAGCAACGCTCCCAGACCGCAGGCCAACCCCAGGGTGACCGCACATAAACTACACAAAACTAGATACTCGCGGCTCATGCCAAGGGTCCTTCTCGCTGCTG